>CAYNNW010000261.1:0-4018 GCA_964398435.1 uncultured Gaiellales bacterium
GCATCTTCGGCCCAGTCGGAATCGGGAGGAGTCCAGGTTGGATTCTTCTGCATCGTCACGACGGTAAACCGGCCGAGCGGGGTTGGGTATCCCGGTTGACCGATGGCGACAGCCCAGCGGCCCACCTTGCGTCGCGGACTCCACAGTGTCAGTCGCCGCTTGCCGCGCTCGATCACTATCACAGGCGGGAGGTCCTTCACGGTAATCGTGGGGAGCAGTCGATCAAGAAGTCGATTGTCAGATGCGGTGAACCGGCGCACGGTACCGCCCGTGCGACGCAGCAGGCGTGCCTTGACCAGCGACCGCAGTCGACGCTGACGCAGCTTCCTGCCGACCGTGCCGCGCCGCACCTTGGGACGACGCTTCACCAGTCGGTATGACGCGTTTCGCGCCGGTTGATCGACCGCCGCGCCAATCGATGCGACCCAACGACGCAGCGGTGCGGTTCGCACGTCGACGTCGAGCGGAATCGACGTTGTTGCCGGGGGAGGGGTGCCGCTGCGGCCGACGGCCCAGGCACTGTCGATTGCCGGTTCCAGCACGATCACCTGGCCGAGTCGTGCTGGTGACTGGCGAAACGTACGGCGTGCAACCTGAACCTGAACGACTCCACTCCAGGCATCGCGGACCCGCTGCCGGGCCCCGTCGCGCGTCAACTTGCCAACTGGCACGCCACCGATCGACACGCCCGGTGCAATCACCGAAGAGGAGGGGTCCCATGCCAGTGCGGTCCCAGGGAGTACCAGCGTGACCAGGCTCAGCATGGCTGCTGCAACTGTCCCGCGGGCCAACCTGCGCGCAGCAATCCAAGTGGTTGGGCGCAGCACCTGCGTGCGTCGGGAACGTCGGCGACGGCGTCGAATCGACACGACTCATGAACTCCTTGTACCGTGTGGGGTGTCCGTGTGCAGCGCACAACGTGATCCGTTGTGCCGCCGCCGCGCGATGCTGCCAGCGACCTGTTCCAGGCCAGGCAGGAACCGATCGGCTTGGCCGTCGTGTCCGCACGTGAGGCCGACCCGGACCATCACCGGCGCACAGGGCGGCGACGAGGGCACGAACGCTGTCCCAGGCGTCCCGATCGACCGGTAGGATTGGTGCATGCCCACCGCCCCGCCGTTTGCCCATCTTCACGTCCACTCCGAGTACTCGATTCTCGATGGGGCGTGCCAGATCGGAAAGCTGGTCGAGCGGACCGGTGACCTGGGAATGGAGCACATCGGCCTGACCGACCACGGAACGATGGCCGGCACCGTCGAGATGTATCGCGCCGCGCGCGCGGCAGGAATCAATCCCGTTCTCGGGTTCGAGGCATACCTGTGCGAGGACATTGCGATCCGCCAGGGCCCCGACGGCAAGCCTGCACCACGAACGCACCTGACCCTGCTTGCCGAGAACGCAACCGGGTTCCAGAACCTTGTCAGGATGTGCTCGACCGGCTGCATCGACGGCTACTACTACAAGCCTCGTATCGACTACGACCTGATGAGCCGTAACGCCGAGGGCGTTATCTGTCTGACGGGCTGTATGGCAAGTCAGACGCAGCGATATCTTGCGGACGGCAATATCCAGGGCGCGGCAACAGAAGTCGATCGGCTGGCCCAGATCTTCGGGCGTGACAATGTCTACGTCGAATTCCAGGATGCCGGGATTCCCGAGCAGAAGCCAATCAACGATCTGCTCAAGGGGATCCAGCGTGATCAGGCACTGCAGGCGGTCATCACTGCCGACGTGCACTATCTTCGGCACGAGGATGCAGTGCCGCACGACGCATTGCTCTGCATCCAGACCAAAGCACGGCTGTCCGACACGGACCGATTCCGATTCTCCACGGACCAGTTCTTTCTCAAGAGCCCGGAGGAGATGCACAGTGAATTCACGGCGCTGGGTTATCCGGCCGAGTGGCTGGCGAACTCGGTAACGATCGCTGATCGCTGTCGCGTCGAACTCGACCTCAACACCACGCTGTTGCCGCCGTTTCCCTGCCCCGACGGGCACGATGCAGACTCGTATCTGCGTCAACTCTGCGAAGAGGGGCTGCGCCGGCGCTACGACAACGTGACCCCGGAACTTCAGGAGCGACTGGATTTCGAGCTGGCAACGATCAGCCGCATGGGATACAGCGCCTACTTCCTGATTACCTGGGACTGGATCAACTGGGCAAAGACCCAGGGGATTGCAGTCGGGCCCGGCCGTGGCAGTGCCGCCGGATCGATCGTTGCCTACACGCTGCGGATCACTGAAATCGATCCAATCCGGTACGACCTGCTGTTCGAGAGGTTCCTCACCCCTGATCGCGTATCGATGCCCGATATCGATACCGACGTCTCCCAGGCCGGTCGCGAGCGGTGTATCCAGTACCTTGCCGAACGGTATGGCCGTGATCGCGTTGCACAGATTGCGACGTTCGGTCGGATGGCGCCGAAAGCTGCCGTCAAGGACGCAGCCCGCGTGATGGACCTCCCGGTTGCGATGGGCGAGAAGATCAGCAAGCTGATTCCGGACGGTCCCGGCCAGACCTTTGACGAGAACCTGAAGGACGGTCGCGACCTGCGTGTTGAGTACGACAAGGACGCAACCGTCCGAGCCGTGGTCGACATGGCGCGGCCCCTCGAAGGTGTCGTGCGAAACTCGTCGATCCATGCTGCAGCGGTGGTCATCGGCGACCGCCCACTGACGGACATCGTTCCGCTCAAGGCCGGTGACCACGGAGACGAGATCGTCACGCAGTTTGCGCAGGGCGATGTTGAGGCGCTCGGACTGCTCAAAATGGACGTCCTGGGGCTGCGCAATCTCGACGTGCTCGAGAAAGTTGTCCAGTTCATCGAGCAGAGCCGTGGCGAGCGCATCGACGTGCTTGATCTGCCATTGGACGACGCGGCAACGTTCGAGATGATTGCGCGGGGCGACTGCAACGGTGTCTTCCAGCTGGAGAGCGAGGGTATGCAGTCTGCTGCGAAGCAGATACGCCCGACCCGGTTTGAGGACATCGTTGCGCTGGTGGCGCTGTATCGACCTGGTCCGATGGCGCATATCCCCAACTATGCGGCGAGCAAGCGGGATCCCAGTCGAATCAAGTATCTGGATCCGCGCCTTGAGTCGATCCTGGGTGAGACGTACGGCATCACCTGTTACCAGGAGCAGTACATGATCATCGCCAAGGAGTTGGCGGGATTCACTCCGGGTGAGGCGGACGAACTTCGCAAGGGTATCGCCAAGAAGAAGCGCGACGTACTTGACGCAATCAAGCCGAAGTTCCTTGCGGGGTGTGCGGCAAACAACGTTGCGGACGACGTTGCGGTCAAGCTGTGGGATGACGCCGAGCGGGCCGGCGATTACTCGTTCAACAAGTGTCACTCCGTGCCATACGCGCTGATCTCGTACCAGACGGCATATCTCAAGTGTCACTACCCCGCCGAATACATGGCGGCCCTGATCAGTACCGTGATGCACACGAAGGACAAGGTTCCGTTCTATGTAGCGGGATGCCGCGGCATGGGGCTTGAGGTCCTGCCGCCCGACGTCAACGAGTCGATCAGTGACTTCAAGGTGGTTGGCGACAGTATCCGTTTCGGGTTGAGCGCCGTGAAGGGCGTCGGTACCGCTGCCGTGGCTTCGATCATCGCCGCGCGTGAAGACCGGCCGTTCGACTCCATCTTCGACTTCTGCGAACGCGTGGATAAGCAGCAGGCGAACAAGCGTGTTGTCGAGGCGCTGATCAAGGCTGGAGCATTCGACTCAACCGGGGCCAGTCGAAAAGGCATGCTGGCCGTACTCGAACAGGCATTGGCGCTTGGTGCAAAGACGCAGGCCGATGCGGCTGCTGGACAGTTCGACCTGTTTGCGGAGATGGGAGCGATGGGAGGAGAGTCGGCGGACGACGCCGCCGCAGGAATGGCGCGTTCGTACCCGTCTATCAGCGACGACGAGATGCCGATGGCTGAACTTCTGGATCTTGAGAAGGAAGCCACGGGCATGTACATGTCCGGCCATCCGCTCGACGAGGTTCGCGAGGCCC
>CAYNNW010000262.1:0-3992 GCA_964398435.1 uncultured Gaiellales bacterium
CTGGGTCAAGTGGGAAATCGAGAAGGCGAAGGAGCTTGGGAAGGGCCTCGTCGGCGTCAAGATCGACAACAGCTACACGACCCCCGCTCCGCTTCTCAGCTCGGGTGCCACGTGGGCCCGTAGCTTCAAGCGGGATGCCATCGTTGCTGCCATCGACGGCTGCATGCCGAAGTCGTACTCCTGGTAGACGACTCGACACGCGATGGTTCAGTGAGTGGTCTGACTGATGATGGCCTACCCGGCCTGTTTCAGGAAGCCGACCAGTGCTCGAACAGTGCGCAGGCAAGCTACCTGTGTTGGGTGCGCGTGCAGACGTTCAGCCTGCTGGTTGCCGCGGCTGGGGGCGCCGCGACGTGGGTCCCCAAGGGCAGATCATTCGATGTTGCCGGTATCGTCACGCTGTTGGCATTTCTGGTGGCTGGGGGCGCCACGTTCATGATCCGCGACGGAAAGCTGGAGCGCGTGTGGTACTCCGCGCGAGCCCTCGCCGAGTCGGTCAAGACCATGTGCTGGGCGTTCGCAGTCGGGGGCGAACCCTTCGGGATGTCCAGGCAGGACTCTGATGTTCGAGCGGATTTCCTCGGGAGGATACGAGGACTCACGGCAGGTCTCGATGACCTTCCACGGGCAATAGCTCCGGCCGAAGGCGCGGCGATAACGACGGCGATGGCCGACTTGCGCCAGGCGCCGTGGGCACATAGACGGCAGGCCTATCTCGATGGCCGACTAGGTGATCAACAAGCGTGGTATGCAGGGAAGGCCAAGTGGAATGAATCGAGATCCAGGCGATGGACGGCAATAGTAGGCCTCCTTGTCGCCGTGGGCGTCGCTGGCGCCATCGCCAAGATCACCATGGTCAGCGACTTCGACTGGTTCGGGCTGTTCTCAACTGCCGCTGCTGGTGCGGCGGGGTGGGCGAAGCTCAAGCAGCACGACACTCTTGTAAGCGCATATTCAGTAGCTGCCCGTGAGCTGAGCATCGCCGCCGCCAATGCCCCGTCCGACGAGGATGAAGCGGCCTGGGCAGCGTACGTCCAGGATGCGGAGGAAGCGATTTCGCGCGAGCACACCATGTGGCTCGCCTCGCATGTCGGCGCTGCAGTGCATCCGTAGACACAGGTTGCTCATCATAAGGCAGGAGCGGGAGAGATGGCGACGGCAGTAGGCAGTCATGACGACCATCTACACCACTTGTTCTGGCCATGCTGGCGTCCCCCGACACCGGTACCATGTGCTCCATGATCAAGTACATCGGGTCGAAGCGGACGCTCGTGCCGCGCATCGTTGACGTCCTGGGGCGCCTGCCCGAGGTATCGACCGTCTGCGACATCTTCACGGGTACGACGCGCGTGGCGCATGGCATCAAGGCAGCCGGGTACCACGTCACGACGAACGACCTTGCCACGTACTCCGAAGCGTTGGGCCTTTGCTACGTCGAGGCCGACCGAAGCGCTCTTGACCTCGACAGCTTGCACGAAAAGCTCCGCTACCTAGAGAGCTTGCCAGGCGTAGATGGGTACTTCACCGAGACGTTCTGCATCAACTCCCGGTATTTCCAGCCACACAACGGGCGTCGGGTCGACGCGATGCGGCCGGTCATCGACGAGATCGCTGCCGACAGGGTGGAGCGAGGGATTCTTCTCACTAGCCTCATGGAGGCGGCGGACAGGGTGGACTCCACCTGCGGTCTGCAGATGGCTTATCTGAAGAAGTGGGCTGCGCGGTCGTTCAATGACATCGAGCTGCGGCTACCAGCAGTCCTCGATGGGCAGGGCCGGGCTCTGCGTGGCGACGCCAACGAGCAGGCCCGCAGCCTGAAGGGCATCGACCTGTTCTACATCGACCCTCCATACAACCAGCATTCCTACTTCTCCAACTACCACATCTGGGAGACCTTGGTTCGGAACGATTCTCCGGAGAGCTACGGCATCGCCTGCAAGCGAATCGACTGCAAGACCACCAAGAGCGACTACAACTCGAAGAAGCGTGCTTGGGACGCGTTCTCCGACCTCATCCGGTCGCTGGACGCCCCGTACATGCTGGTGTCTTTCAACAACGAGGGATACTTCACCGCAGAGCAGATTATCGACCTGCTGGGCGAGCGGGGCGAGGTCGGACACGTCCCCGTGGACTTCAAGCGTTATGTCGGTGCCCAAATCGGGATTCACAACCTGAAGGGCGAGAAGGTTGGCGAGGTCAGCCACCTGCGGAACAAGGAGTACCTGTTCCTGGTCGGTGAGGGCGCTCGCGAAATCATGGCCGAGGTCAGGGCGGAGGTCGAGCGTGACGAGGGCGTTGCTGCCGACCCCGAGGCTCAGCTCACGTTGGCAGGTCTTGGGTAGGGACGTCCGGGTTCGCGAGGAACTTCTCGACCAGCCCCTCGACGTACTCCCGGAGGGCGTCGAGCTTGTAGTCCACCCAGAGGAAGTAGTGGTCTGGTTCGATTAGGCCGGCGATCTTGACGGTGTAGTGGTCCTCGGTGGCCAAGGACTCGCAGAAGATGGTCGAGAACGCATGGTAGTCGTAGCCGGTGCGCTCGCTCAGGACCTTGTAGAACTCGACAGTGTGGTGCTTGAACGCCCGCTCATAAGCGTTGCCCCCGGGGCCTTGCTTCTTTACCTCGAAGTACATCGTTCGGCCGGTCGGCCGATAGGTAATAGAGGCTTCCGGCTCGACCCCGTACCTGCCCCCGAAGATGTCCCGAAGGCCCCGAGGATGGTCGACCACATCGAACTTCTCGCGGTCGGGGAGAATCTCGCATAGGGCCTTGTAGAAGTTCTCCTCGGACACCACGAATGTCCGGTCATGTCCGGGCTGCACCGCCCTTGCCGACAGCTTCTCGCTGTCCATTCCCTTCTTCCGTTCGACCATACGGGAGAGGTTCGTCGCCTCCGTCTTGGAACCTTCCCGAGGCGACTTCTAGTTGGACGAGGCATAGGCCTAGCCGGTGGCCTCCGACTCGAACTTCGCGCGAAGGCGCTCGTACTCGGCCCGCTCGAAGGCTTCATGGTCGAGGCGCTTGGCCAGAAGCTGAGTAATCTGTGGGTTCTCGCGCACCTCCCGGGGAACCTGTGCCAGAGCAGCACTGAGGCTACCTGTGGCCTCCAAGGCCTCCCTCAGGACGTCTATGGCTCGCATGGTGTCCTGAAGCCCCGTGACCCGGGCGAGCCCAGTCCCGAGATTTTCGACTTCGGCATCCAGCTCTGCCACTTCAGATTCGAGGGAATGGACATCGGACTGCGCACGCTCGGCCTTCAGCTCGTACATGTCGGCGACCGAGGAGAGCATGTCGGAGTCGATGCGTACTGCCACCGTCCCATCGTCTGGGCGGTAGAGGCGGTCGCTGGCCTCCAGGTCGGCCTCGGGGTCTTCCTTGACGTTGTCGAGGATGTATCGGTCCCATACGGTCTTCACCGTGTCGCCCATGAATCGGGCTATCCGCCGGATGTCAGTACCACCGACGAAATGGTTGGTGGCGAAAGAGCGCCGGAGATGGTGGAAGTCGGTCGCCTCAAACAGGTGCCGTCGAACCACCGCCTCGTGCTCGGCATCGAGCAGGGTGCATAGGAAGTTTGCTTGCGCTGTGTACTCGGCTCGCTTGCCGGCGTTGATGATCGCCTCGACCTTCTTGCCTTCGGCGCGCTTGGCGTCGCGCGCCTCTAGGCGAGCGGCGGCGGCGAGTTCCTGCATGGCCTCCTCATCGAAGTCGCCGACTGCCTCGCGGAGGCCGCGTAGGACGGCCGTGCGCCTCGTGGCCATCCACTCGCGGTTGGTGACGTTGGCTGCCAAGAACATCGTGCCTGCCTCGGTCGGGAAGACCAGGTCGAGGTCAGGGCGCAGCGACCGGAGGTCGGCGGTCGCGTCGAGATGCGCGGCGAGGGCGTTGGCGACGAACTGCGGGATGATGATGTCCCGCTTGCCTTCCTCGCGCGTCTTCAGCTCCTCGAAGGAGTCGCAGGTGTCTCCGCCCTGCTGACGAACGCGAATCTTCC
>CAYNNW010000263.1:0-3985 GCA_964398435.1 uncultured Gaiellales bacterium
GAACTCCGCCAGATGGTGATTGCAGGATCCCTGAAGGGGACCACGTCCGCTGCCCGGGAGTCAGATCCCGCCACATACTTCCCACTGTCGCAGATTCCCGGTGTCTACAGCACCCGCTCATGGATCGCCGCGCTGCTGCTGTCGTGGCTGGTCGGCTGGCTGGGTGTTGATCGCTTCTACCTGGGACAGACGGGACTCGGCATCGCAAAGCTGCTGACGTGTGGTGGCCTGTATGTCTGGTGGATCGTCGACATCGTTCTGATTGCGATGAAGAAGGTCCAGGACTCGGACGGCCTTCCGCTCTCTGAATAGCTCGGTACGATGCCCCCACATACACGGCCGGCAGGGGCCTGCACTGCTCCGGCAGTGGCCCACTGGCCAGCTCCGAGGGGCGCCGCCCTCCGTATAGCGCTGATACTGGACTGTATGACCACGTCCACGCAATCGGCTGCAACTGCTGCGCTTCGCGCGCGCTCACCGCTGGTCGTAGCAGGCGGGGCCGCACCTGCAGCGCAGGTCCGAACCGTTGCGTTCTCTCCTGCGAAGCAGTTTGACGCCGCCTGGAGCAAGGTGGCACACGGAGCGATCCGCGGTGGCCTGACCGGCGTCGCTGCCGGCGCCGCCATTGGCGGAGTGGTCGGGTTGGTCAGCGGTGGCATGATCGCTGGACCGTTCGGAGCCGCGGCTGGCGGATTTGCCGGCGCGTTGGGCATGGGTGCAAAGTGGGGCCTGGGTGCGGCAGTGCTCGGCGCGGGCCTGGGCGCAATCCTGGCCATGCGCTGATCCGCTGCACCGTGGCTTCTGCGCGAGCCGGTACGATCGGCCGATGCAGATCCGCCCGCTGAGTTCGAGACAGCCGCTCGTTGTTGCCCACCGTGGATTCCATCCGTCGGGCGGTGCATTCGAAAACTCGATGCCGGCATTCGAGGCCGCCATCGCGCTGGGGGCCGACCGAGTTGAATCGGATATCCGGCGCACGAAAGACGGCGTGTTCGTCCTTCACCACGATCCAGATGTTGCCGGTCGGCCCATTGCCGAGCTGTCTGCTGCAGAACTACCTGCGCTGCCGAACGGCCAGCCGATCCCACGCCTCGAGCAGCTGCTCGGATTGGCTGCACAGACCGGAGCACGACTGTGCCTGGAGCTCAAGGAGACCGGCTACGAGCAGTTCGTGGTCGACGCGGTTGAGCGGGCGCTTCCGCTCTCACAGGTGGAACTGACATCGTTTAACGCATCGTCGATCAAGGCGATCGAATCGTGGCGCCCAGCGGCGGTGACCGGTCTGCTTGCACCGCGAATCTGGCCATGGCTCCGCGAAAGCGCCGCCTGGCCGTGGCTGGCGCGGCTTGCCGATCCGCTTCGACTTCCGATTCGACATGCCGCAGCGGCGCACGCGGATTTCATCAGCGTTGACTGGCGGATGGTCAGCAACGGTCTGTTGGACGCAGCAGCCGGGCGCGGGCTCGGCGTGGATGTCTGGACCGTCGACGATCCAGCACGGATCGGCTCGCTCTTGCGTGATGCTCGGGTTCGCGGCGTGGTCACCGACATCCCGGATGTCGCGCTGCGCCTGCGCGACCAATTGGCCGTCGGCAGGTCGCAGGCTCTTGTCGGCGCCGCGGCCGCTCAACCGCTGGGGCTGTCAGCCGCAGCTGCGTAACGGGCGAGTCCGACGGCGAGCGATCGGGCGATGCGCTGTCGGAATGCTGGCGCGTTCAGTTTCGCCATCTCCGCCGGATTACGCATCACGCCCGTCTCAATGAACACTTTCGGCGTGTCAGACAGATTGAGCCCGCCCAGGTCAGTGCGTTCGTCAAGACCGTTACGCCCCAGGTAGTTGGCGTATGCAAGCCCCGTCCCTTGTCGGTACGCGTCGCGAATTGCCACCGCCAAGCGATAGGAGTCGGCGGCTATGTCGTCTGTGAATCCGTCCACCTGTCCGGGGTAGATGACATGGAAACCCCGCGATGAAGGGCCGGTTCCACCGTCGGCATGGATCGAGATCGCAACGTCGGATCGATTCGTGATTGCCGCGCGCTCAGTGATGCACGGCCCCCAGCTCGAGTTGTCTGTCCGAACCATGACCGTTGCGACGCCAGCCTCCTTGAGGATGCGTTGCAGTCGCAGGGCGATGTCGAGCGTGTACTCGGCTTCGGTGGTACCCCCCGGCTCGCTCGTACCACTTGTGTCGCACGGCTTTCGCAGCGTGCCCGCGTCGACCAGCTTGTCGACGTCGCTGGCGTGCGCTGCGTTCCCGCCGTTGTGCCCGGCGTCGATCCCAACGGTCATGCCCCGTAGCGCACTCAGGTCCATCGTCAGCCCCGCTGCAACATCTGTGGTTGTTCGAGTCGTTGATGCTGAGGTTGTTGTCTTCGACGTCGCCGTCGTGTCGCTCTCTGGGGGCGCGTCCGTTGTCGTCGTGTCAGTCGGAATATCAGTTGTCGCCGACGTGGTCGGCGTTGGCGATGTGTCAGTCGTCTTCTGAGTGCTCACTTCGGTGCTGCTACGGGCGCGGCGTTCACTGCGGGCGTCACTGCCGAGATCGATGATGATCATTGCGGCACCGCTCGCGGCGGCTGCGACTGACAGGGCAGCCACCAGCATCCATCCGCGCGACGGTGAACGCGAGCCGCGTGGGCGGCCTCGCTGCGGGCGACGAGGCGGACGACTCACGTCAGATCTGCGCCGCTGTCCAATTGCTGCGCAAGCCGTAGCGCGCCGCAGTTGGATTGTAGATCGCAACCAGCTTCTGCTTGTGCGACGTGGCGCTGGCACTTCGCTGAACGGCAGCCGCGTGGTTCTCGTCGTGGGGCGGACGTCCACCCGGACACCCCTCTGGTGGCTGGTAGTAGTAGCGCTGCACCATGTTCATCCAGGCTGCAAACTCGGTATCGGCCTCGATCGAGTACTGCAGTGCTTCGCTGAATTCGTCGTGAATGCGCTGCGCGTCACGCACGGGCGGTGTCTTCAGCGCCTGCAGCTGATCGAGCACGCTTTGGCGGTTACGCCCCACCCGCTCGACATCGTCAGCCGCCTCCTCGGGAGCCACCCGACACCCGTTGTCGACGTCTGATATTGCCCGCACAATGTCTTCCCGGCCCTTGCCGGACTGTTCCAGCAGATTTTCGACGCTGACCATCCATGCGCGCATTTCGGTTTCACGCGCTGCGCGATTCGCCGCCTTCTGTGCCTTCGCTTTCTGTGCTGCATCCTTCGCTGCTGCGTTCGCCGCGACCTCACGTTGCGCGCGCTCAACTGCCACACCCAGCTGTTCCGTGTCGTCAACATCGACCCGAGGGAGGGATACGCCCATGGCTGCCTTTTCGAATGCGCGGTCAGCGCTGTCGACGGCGTCCACGATGTCATCCGCTGACTTTTCCAGCGCCGTCGTCTCTGCTGTTGTCACTTTGGTGATCTCTGGCAGATCCGTCAGCTTGCCCGCGTAGTTCTCGAATTCATCGAGAGCGTCCTCCCAGGCATCGATGGCGACGCGCTCACTGGGCGATGCTCCCTTTCGCGTCTCCGAGTCGATCTCGTCGTGCGCGTCGTCGACCGCCTCTTCCAGATGCTCGCCTGCATCCTTCAGGTCCGCCTGCGATTTCGCGGTCGCGCCGTAGCCCTCCAGCGCCTGTTCGACGTCGTCCTGCGCCTCATCGATGTGTTTGACGCTGTCACCAAGCGCACGGGCCACGTCGATGTCCTGCTTCCGACTGGCTTCTCTGCTGCGATCTCCGACGAAGACGACGAGCGCCACAATCAGCAGCACCGCGACTGCTATGCCGCCGACCACAAAGACCATGATGGGCGGGCCACTACGGTGCGACTGCGGGGGCAGGGGCGACGGTTGGGGCGCGGCAGTCGGTGACACTGGCGGCAAAGCAGGTTCGCCCACGTCGGCAGACGCGCCGCCCGGTATCACGGTGGTCGCCTCAGCAGATGCATCGTCCGCGGCGTTTCCAGGGTCACCGCTGGCAGGCTCCGGCGA
>CAYNNW010000264.1:0-1455 GCA_964398435.1 uncultured Gaiellales bacterium
ATCCGTCCGCGACCAGCTCTACAATGCTGCGGTCACCATCGGTGCAATCATTCTCATTGCGTTCATCGCAATTGCCGCGAGCTACATTCGCGCACTGAACGACGATGTTGCCCTCGATGCAATGGACCGTCATCGAGACCGGGCCCACCTGTTCTTTGGTGCGGCCGTTGCGATCTCAGCAGCTTCGCTCTGCCTGAAGCCGGTGGCCTGGCCAAGGAGCACGCTTGTGTTGCTGCTGTTTCTGGGCATGATTCTGATTTCGATCAGCGCGGGAATGCGTCCACGATCTTCGGGAAGCTGGGCCCCGTCGATCGCCGGTGCCGCCGTGCTCGCCGTCATGGGCGTGGCGGCCTGGGTACTGTTCCTCCCCGGCCAGTCGATGAGCCTGCATGGAATCTCTGCCGATTGTGGGCAGGCACCGATCGCACGCTGGGCCCTGGGCATTGCCGCATACTCGATCATCGGCCTGATTCCCGCGGTAATCTCGTGGACAAGGGACCAGCGACCGCTCGCCTGCTTCCTGGCGCTGCCCGCGATTGTGCTCGGGCTGCAGTCGGCAGCACACACTGGCTGCTGACAGACCCAACACAATCCTTGTACTTTTGCAGAATGTGTCATACGCTGTAGCTAGCGATGCACACTGACCCCCACGCAGGCACACAGGCCCCCGTATCAGCAACCCCCGCCACAGGCTGGTCCTCGACACCGGCCGGCGCCGCTGCACCTCCTGCGGCAGCAGCTGTTCCCGGAGGCGGTCACGCAACGTGGGAGCCGGTGCAACACGCCGTGGCACCACCGATCGCGCCGACCGGCGCTCCGGCCCCGAGTGGGCCGATGATCGGCAAGTATCAGCCGAGCGGAGATCCCGCAATTGACCGGATGATCTCGCTGGAACGCGCGCTACGCCAATTCGGTGCTCCCTTCTGACCCACCCGGGCCGAATCTACTGATCCCTGACCAGCGGCCGCGTTACGGCCGTTTCCGGAAGGCAGGCAGCGGGAACCCCTTCAATACCAATGAATGCCCCCGCCCCAGCAGAGACCGGCCGAATGCCGGACCCGCCCGCGCAACCCGACCTTCGGGATGACCTGTGGTCGCTGACGCTCAATTGGCAGCGCGGCAGCAGCTCGATGCGGCCCACGCCCCGCCAGGTTGGCACACACCTTGAGGGCCTCGACGCCCTGCGCGGGCTTGGCCACGTGCCAGCATTTCTGGCGGCGATTGCGCGCGAGCTGGAACGTGATGAGACGAGCGCGGAGCCACTGAGTGGCGCTGCTGCTGCCGCGACACGCGGGGCCGACGACAGCGACCTGGGCGCGCGAAGGAGGCTCCACCAGATTGCGATTGCCCATGCCCGCGGCCGGCAGCAGGACGGGTTTGGATTGGGCGACGTACTGCGCGAGCTGACCAGCCTGCGCGACACGCTGGCGTCACACCTCGATGCCGCGCCGCCTG
>CAYNNW010000264.1:1465-2638 GCA_964398435.1 uncultured Gaiellales bacterium
CCTGCGCGACAACGGCGCGCGCACGCCCTGCTCGATCAGATCCTTGTCGACGTTGCCGAGTCGTTTGTGGGCACGATGACCTCGGAGCTCTCACAGCGGGCAGATCGGGACCCATTGACCGGCGCGCTGAACCGGCGCGCATTCGACGAGCAGCTGGAACGGGAACTGCAGCGCAGTCGCCGAACCGGCGATCCGCTGACGCTCGTTGCGATCGACCTTGACGGCTTCAAACAGGTCAACGACTCACTGGGTCACGCGACAGGCGACGCCGTCCTCCGCCAGGTTGTATCACTGTTCGAGCACCACGCACGCGCGCACGACCTTGTCGGTCGGATCGGCGGTGACGAAATAGCGGTTGCCCTGACCGGCAGCGACGACGGCGCAGCCCGAGATCTGATTCGGCGCGTGCGGATTCATCTGGTACCGGTGAGGCGAAAGCTGGGACTGCCGCGCGAGTTTGGACTCTCCTGGGGGGCGGCAACGACGCGCGGCAGCGACGAGCTGGCAAGCATCACCGAGCTGCATGCACAGGCAGATGAAGAGATGTACCGAATGAAGCGTCCAGGGGGAAGAACGACGATGGATCTCGTCGGTCGTCGACGAGGGGCGACGACCGACGACCCATCGTCCGACAGTGACGAACAGCCACAGGCCCGCGTTCTGGTTGTTGATGACGACCCGCTGGTGCGCGACCTGTGCCGCACCGCTCTGGAGGCCGAGGGCGTGCAAATCGTCGAAGCATCGTCGGGCGTCGAGGCGCTGCAGCGGGATGATCTGGCCAGCTTCGATGCGATTGTGATGGACGTCGTAATGCCGGGCCCGGATGGATGGAGCGTTGCCCGCGACATTGAAGCGCGACTGGGATCTGCGCGCCCCGCAATCGTGATGATTACGGGGACTGCACTCGAGGCCGCAACCGGCAGCGCTGCTGGCGGCGTGGCCGACAGCTGGATCGGCAAGCCGTTCACGGGGGCGGAGGTAGTCGATGCGACACTGGACGCACTCGAGCTCGCTCCGCGGCTACAATCGACCCATGCGTGAATCCCTGCGACTCGAGATGATCAAGTGCGAACGCTGCGTTGCGAAGATCGCGGCAGCCCTGGCTCCGATCAGCGGCGTGCACGAAGCGCGGGTCCAGCTCGGCGCCAGTTCCGTGGTGATCGACTACGCGGA
>CAYNNW010000264.1:2648-3983 GCA_964398435.1 uncultured Gaiellales bacterium
GAACGCGCGCTCGACCAGGCCGGCTTTGCGATTACCGGGCGAACACCGGCGCCGCTGGCAGAGTCAGCGCCCGTGGCCTGACGGGCGCCACCATTTGCCGCTCGCGATCATCCCGGGAACGTCGCCCAGGCGCTTCCGTGGCCGGCTTTGATTGCCCACGCCGTCGTTACGGCCTGCTGGCGCCAGTCCATCCAGTCGTGACCACCCAGTCCCTCGAACAGATCCGGGTGCGCCTCGCGGGCCTGCTTGGCATATGAGTCAAACGTGGGCTCAATGAACTGGAACATGCCCTTGGACGGCGTGCCCTTGCGAGCATTGCTGTCCCAATCGTTGACGGCATCCCACTTGTAGCCGCTCTCGCCTTCGGCGATGTGCTGAAGCACCCCGGGATCGACGCCAACCTTCCTGGCAACCTCATCGATGTACTTCTTGATCGCGGCGGTGTCGCGCGAATCCTTCGGGGGCGGGTTGAGCCCACTCCGTGATGGCTCGCCGAGCCCACCTCGCGGCGCAGCCGGTACATCCCCTGCTGCGGCCGCTCGCGATGGCTCTCCGAGACCGAACTGCGCGAGCTCCTCCTGCGATAGCGAGTCGCCGGATGGACCACCAAGTGCACCGGCCGATGGGCCTCCAAGCGCGCCCGCTCCACCAGCTGCGGCTGCGGGCGCGGCAGCGGCCTGCATCTGCGCGGCCTGCATCTGGGTCAATACTGTGACGAGGTTGGTCACCGCAGCCGTCAGTGCGGTCAACGAGGTAATCAGGCCAGTCATGGCGTCGGGCGACAGCGGGCCGCCAGCAGTGACGCCTGCGGCGCCACCGGTTGCACCGGCAACGGATGCGGGCACCGTCGATGGAGAGACGGCAGGAGTCACCTGGGTCGTTGGACCAGCGAATGCGGCGGTCTGTGCCGGCAGGTACTGCGCGGGCGACTGCTGAACAGGCCCCCCGTACTGGCCCGAAGATGGCTGTGGATACTGGCCCGGATAGCAGCAGCACTGCGGCATTGCTGCACCTGTAGACGTCAGGACTGTCACGCAACTCCCCCCTCATGGAGCTTCGAGCCGTGTGGAGGAATCCGATTGCGGCGTGGAGCCCTCCGTGGCCCGTGCTGTAACCAGCGTGCGACAGGTCCGCAAAAAGCGCAATAGGGGTCAGGCTGCCTCGCTGTGGCCTGTTCCGTCGGCTGGGAAGTGCCTGGCGCGCATATCGGCGAGCGCCTGGCGCAGGCAGTCCATTGGCGGACGCAGCGGGTCCTGCGCATAGAGCACGGTCGAATCGCCGACGAGCAGCGCCGCCGCATCCTCGCTGGCGACCGCCACTTTGCGGCTTGCTGCC
>CAYNNW010000265.1:0-3982 GCA_964398435.1 uncultured Gaiellales bacterium
CCCCAGGCAACCCGTTCACCGCCCTCCAGCAGCCCGCTGACGAGCGGATGCGTCTTGAACTCCTGGAGCGCATCGTGCACCGACATCGACGCATCACGCCAGTCGAGTCCTGCCACGAAGCCAATCGAAATATGGTCGTCGCCCATTGGATAGATCCACGAGCCACCAAACTCGCGGTACTTTGCTGCACGGCGCATTGGCCAACCCATGGTGTGGATCACCCGGTCCAGTGGCTTGGCCACCTTCCAGACTTCCTTCACCCCAAGCGCCCACACCTGCGCGCTGTCGGTTGCCAACTCGAATTCATCGATCAGGGCAAGCGAGAGGTGGCCCTGAGTTCCCTCGGCGAGCACGGTGACCTGTGCCTGCAATTCGTCGCCGGGCTCGAAGTTGGGGAGCTCCTCCCCTTCTCGCCCCCGCCCCTTGTCACCGGTGCGCACTCCGCGGACAGCGCCATCCGTCACCAGGAGCTTCTCAGCGACCGTCTCAGGGAGAATCATCACGTCGTTGGCTTCGGCCTGCTCGGCCATCCAGCGAGCCAGACGCGACAGCGAGAAGACGTGGTTGCCCTTGTTGTGGAACGGTGGGGGTGTCGGAATCCGCAGCTTCCGCTTCGGCCCCATGACGTAGACAGACTCTCGCCGCACCTCGCCGTACGACGTCATCTTCTCGAGGGGCACGTCGGGAAAGAGCTCGCGCAGTGGGCCGGGATTGACGACAGCCCCTGACAGCTGATGTGCCCCGACGGAACTTCCCTTGTCGACCACGGCAATTGGCACCTCGCCCAGCGAGGCAAAGATCTCGGGATGCGCTTCGAGCCGCTGGCGAAGGCGAATGGCAGTAGCCAGCCCGGCCGGCCCGCCGCCGACAATCAGCACGCCAACCTCAAGTGCTTCCTCAGATTCGGGGCGAGCTATGAATTCACGGTCCCCAACTGGTGGCGGCCACGATCCCGGGCGAGTTGTGCTCACGGTCAGCTTCCCCGCTTGGCGCGCAGTGCACCTTCGAGTTTCGGCACCACGTCAAAGAGGTCGCCGACGACTCCGAGGTCGCTGTACTCAAAGATCGGGGCGTTTGGATCCTTGTTGATGGCAATGATGGTTCCCGCGTTCTGCATGCCCACCTTGTGCTGGATGGCGCCGGAAATGCCCACCGCCACGTACAGCTTCGGCGTCACGGTCTTGCCGGTCTGACCGACCTGCGTCGAGTAGTCGTACCAGCCGGCATCGACAACCGCACGCGTTGTGGCAACTTCGCCGCCCAATGCACCGGCAAGCTGTTCGACGATCCCCATGTGTTCGGGCCCGCCGAGGCCTCGCCCAGCTCCGACGAGCACGTCCGCCTGCGTGATATCCACGCCGCCAGTGGACGCCTGCTCGATACCGAGATGCTCAACGGCCCGTCGTCCGCTCATCGGAACAGACAACGCCTCGACCGAGGCCTGCCCACCATTGGCGGGGGCGACAGCGAATGAGCCGGCCCGGAACAGGGCTGTGCCAACGCACCCGTCACCAGCACCCCGAAACCCGCAGGTCACATACTCACTGTCGTCGAGTGCCGGCCGCGTGATCGTCAGCGCACCGTCCGCGCCTGCCATGGCCACGGCGTCTGTGATGATGCCCACGCCACGACGGGCGGCCACACCGCCCAGCACCTCTGCAGCCAACACCGAGGCACCACTCACGACGTAGCGTGCGCCGGACGCGGTTATCGCGGCGTCGAGCGCGTCCGTCAGTGCACCGGCAGTGGGCGAGCTGAAGCGCGCGTCGTCAGCACACAGCACTCGCGATGCGCCCCATGCACCCAGTGACCCGGCCAGGTCAGTGACGCCCGAACCGGCGACCAGGCAGACCACCTCGCTGCCCATCTGGGCTGCTGCCACTTTTGCGGCACCGAGAACGCCCAGTGACGCTGGTTCAGGGGTTCCGCCCGAGTGCTCGATCAGTACAAGAATCGTCATTGCTCAGTTCCTTTCGGGAACAGATGGTCGAATGCGGGTCAGACGAGATTTCGGCTGGCAAGAAACTCAACGATCTTGTCGGCCGCAGACCCATCGTCTTCGATCTTCATTCCGGCCTCTTTGGCAGGTGGGGGCGCCAGGCTCAGCACCTCTGTGGCCGATCCGGACAGTCCCACGAGCGCTGCGTCGAGCCCCAGGTCAGCGACGGTCACCTTCTGCACGGGTTTCTTCTTGGCGCCCATGATTGCCTTGAGCGACGGATAGCGTGGCGTGTTGAGTGCATCGCTGACCGAGATCACGGCAGGAAGGTCTGCCGCAAGCTTCTCGTAGCCGGCTTCGGTCTGCCGCTCGATCGTAACGCGAGTGCCGCTCAGCTCGAGCTTTGCCACCTGTGTCAGTACGGGAAGCTCCAGCAGCTCTGCCACGACTGCCGGCATCGCCCAGCAATCGGAGTCTGCTGCCTGCTGACCCATGATGACGAGGTCGTATCCGCCGGTTCGCAGAGCCGCTGCCAAGGCGCGGCCGGTCGCCAGGATGTCACTGCCTTCGAGCACGGGATCCGTGATGTGCACCGCATCATCGGCGCCCAGCGCAAGTGCCTTCTGCAGTGTGCGGGATGCCCCCTCAGGCCCCATGGTCACGGCCGTCACCGTTGCATCGGCAGCAGCTCCGGATTCGCGCAGCTGCAACGCCGCCTCGATCGCATTCGCGTCGAACGGATTGAGCATCTGGTCGCCATCACGGACCAGTCGCTTGCTGGTTGGATCATGTCGGCGGGAGTTGCCCGCCCCGGGTACTTCCTTCACGCAGACCGCGATCTTCATCTGGCTGCCTTTCATCGCAGATATTGCAGGAGCCCCTACTCGTGCCCCTCGCACGCGATACTACAACCAGCGCACACGGCAGCCTATGCCGCGCATCATTTCGTACCGGCTACATTCCGATCGGCATGATTCCGCGGTCAGTGACCACCGACATCAGCTGGCCACCAGGAATCGAGACGTCCATCAAGGCCAGCCGATCAACCGGCATGCTGGTATCCGGAACGACGGGCAGGTACGAGCCGTCGCCGTCACGAATCACCAGCACTGGCCTCCGCGCACCCGCCGCAAGCATGAACGCCGACCGATCAGCCACCGCCAGATCACCGACGGGCTCGCCGACAGCTTCCGCCCGCACCGTTTCACAGCTGTTCAGCGCGCCGTAGCGACGGATCACGGTGCCGACGACCGGCGATGTATCGCTCGCCCTGCGCGACTCGCGGGGCGAGACAGGCTCACGATCCGCGACTGGCACCTGATGATCGACGATTGTCGCAGCGCACGCAGCGCCGTGAATTGCTGTCTGAATGCTGTTTCCGCCTGGTGTGATCATCTGACCGTCTCCCTGAGTGTCGAACCCTTCACCAGTGGTATTCCCGTCAGTTCGCCACCCCTACTAGGTCGATATACCTACGTTTGTCACCTACCCGCTTGTCAGATCGCTAAAGCCGTCGTACGTTGGTGGCACGGCCCGTAACAGGGCGGGACATGGAGGGATGACCGCGACGTACCTGGCGCGGCCTACCACCGGGGGACTCAGTGGCAGTAACGGAAACGACGCAGTCAGCGGCCGCACCGACGCCTGCAGTGGCACCACCGCAGGATGCTGGTGCACCTGATCCGCCGAGCACGCCGCCGGCAGACGCACCTGCATCGACGGAGAGCGACGCATCAGGCGGTACAGAATCGGCATCCGAGCCGGCTCCTGCCTCAGCAGCCGGCCCCGCCAAGGCGGGATCACTTCTTCGTTCACGCGCAAGCGCCGCATCCACGCCGACCAGCTTTGACCGCACTGATGCCGCAGCAGACGGCAGCGGCTCGGGACCGGACATCGAATCCGCAGCTCGCCCGGCTTTGCTGCCGGCAGTGACGGAGAATTCGGGGTCCGATACGGGGGATACGCCGGCTGCGGCTGTACCTGCGCCCGACAGCGCCGTCGGTCACACTCAGCTTGGACTTCGTACCGACGATCTTCATACAT
>CAYNNW010000266.1:0-3968 GCA_964398435.1 uncultured Gaiellales bacterium
TCCAGCACGCGGCTGTCGTCGCCGCGCAGGCGCGCGGGCAGGCGCGCATCGTCGAAGACAGCGAACACCTGGTAGATCAGGGCGGTTTCGGCGTTGATGTCGCCGCGTTCACGCGCGCGCTCGATCAAATCAGCGCTCGGCGGCAGGGGTTGGCGGCTGATCAGCGGCAGATAGACAGGTCCCGGCGTTGCAGTTGCTGGTATTGGCGTGACTGTGGCTGTAACTGTGCCACCAGTTGCAGTGGGGATCGGCGTGGATGTGCCGGTGACAATTGCGTTGTTGGTGTCAAGTGCGTCAACAGTGAACGTCTCGAGTGTTGGGTGAACGGTGGACCACGCCGTTGTGGTTACCGTGCCCATGGCGGTGCCCGTTGCGTCCTGCTGGCGTACGCGGATCATCGAAGTGTCGTTCGTCGAAGCGAACGTCAACGAGCAGATGTTCGAGTCAATCGCGGTCAGTGACTTGGCCGGCGGAAGAATCGTTCCAAAGGCAGTTGCCTGTGACGCGCCGCAGTTGTTCGTCAGGCTCGTGCCCGAAAGTACGTCGATCGTGACGGCCGTATCGGTGTTCGCCGCCTGGCCCGGTGTCATTGCGCCGCCCAGCCACCAGATGGCCATTGCGAGCGCGCAGGCCAGCCCCAGCGCCGCTGCGCCTCGGGGTTTGATCAGGATGTCGCGTGGTCTTCGCACCTTCAGGCAGCACCATTCCGCGCGCGTGCGCGCTCACCAGTGTATGTATCGGCAGTTTCGCCGGTGAGCCTGAGCGCCGCTGCCTGGCGTGGTCTCGGAGGTCAGCGAGCGCGCTGACCCAGGCGTCGAACAAGCAGTGTTGCCGCCCCTGCCGCCGGGATCGTCAGGGCGATCAGGTGTGCGCTGCCCCTGGCGGCTGCTTCCCACGGGTCCCGTTCAAACAGAACGGCGTTGAACAGGCGTTGCGCTGGCGCAAGTGGCGTCAGATCGTTGAGCAGCCCGATGATTCCGGTACCAGCCGGGAGCAGCGCGATTGGTGCAAGTGGCAGCACCACGAGCACCGCGATCAGGGTTGCAGCCCGCGAGTCAGGTGCAATCGTGGCAATGAGCATTCCCGCGGCGCTGAATGCGAGCGCTGCGATCGCCACGCAGGCCAGCAGCAGCGGGAGCCGTGTCCACGCCTGCGGCGCGACAATGGCCACTGCCGCAAACAGGCCCAGGCATGCAGTGACGCCGGTTGCCGCGCCTGCGACGAGCTTGCCCAGCGTGACGTGCCACGCTCGAACCCCGCTCGCCAGCAGCCGTGCCAGAACCCGCTCGTCACGCTCTCCCGCCATCAGGGAGGCCGACAGCACCATGCAGGCAAAGGCGACCATGACGGCGGTTGCAAAGGCGAAGCCGCGGGCGGTGAGCTGCGGCGTCTTGCCGCTGTCTCGAACGGTCTTGATCCGGACCGGAGTGGCTGTTGCCTCCAGTGCATTGTCGGCAAGCGACAGAGCGGCGCTCGATTCATCGGCGAACTCGATGACCTCGTCGAGGTCGCGTTGCGACTGCGGGTCCGTCGTGGTCTTCCGCACCCGTTCCAGACTCTTCTGGGCCGGCTTCAGGCCGACGATCTCGAACTCGCGGCCCATGACGCTGACATCGCCCCCCGTGACGAGGGTCCTGAGGTACTCGACATTGGTGTCGACGAGCGCCTTCGAGATTCTGAGATTGAGCCGGTACGCGACCCCGCGAACCCGCTGCGACACGACCCGTCCAAGTGGATGGTCGCCTGTGTGGAGTTCCAGTTCTGATGGTGACAGCAGCGTCGACAGCCGTCCCATGAAGCCGCGCGGGATGACGAGCACGCCTGCAACCTGCCCCTCATCGAGCGCGCGCATCGCTTCGCCCCGGTCCATGTCCACCAGCTGCACGCCATATCGCTTGGCCTCGGCGCGGTACTCATCGATGGAAAACCGCTTCTTGCCAATGCGCAGCTCAGAGCCGGTGTTGTCCTCGTTGACCAGTGCAATGCGGGTCGACTGCGAACTCCCCAGCAGGACCGACCCCAACAGCAGCGCGATCACCAGTGGATACAGAATCAGCGTCACCAGCAGCAGACGGGCACGAATCAGCAGGCGCAGGTCCTTGCCGGCCAACAGGGCTGCGCGCCGGAAGCCCGTCACCGGTCCCCTCCGGCCGTGGCAGGTGCAGCGATGGGCGCCCACAGTTCGAGCAGGCCGTCAGCGATGCTGCCGTTGTCGTGCGCGACGCCCGCGAGTGCGCCGTCAAAGGCGACTGCGCCGTCGACCAGCACAACTACCCGATCTGCCTCGGCCGCTTCCTCGAGACTGTGCGTCGACAGCAGTACCGCACTTCCCGACGCGGCGCGTTCGCGCAGGATCGACATCAATGCCCTGCGGTGCGCCAGGTCGACGCCAGTCATCGGCTCGTCAAGTATCACGACCGGTGGGTCGCCCAGCAGCCCCGCGGCAACATTGAGGCGCTGCCGCAGCCCACCCGACAGCTGCCAGGCCGCGTCATCCATGCGATCGGCCAGCCCACACTCGCTGGCGACCTGTGCAGCCGCGCGCCGCGCGCCGCCTCGACCACCGGCAACCGGGAGCAGACGGGCCATCAATTCCAGGTTCTCACGCACCGTCAACCCGCTCCAGGTGCCGGCCCCCTGCGGCACCCAGCCGGGACGCGTCGAGTCGCTGCTCTGCACGGTTCCTGAGCTGTGCGACAGCAGGCCGACCAGCGTGCACATCAGTGTTGTCTTGCCGGCTCCGTTCGGCCCCAGCAGCGCAACTATTTCACCAGCATCGACATGCATCGAGACGCCGCGTAGCACCTGTCGGTCGCCCAGCGAAACCCGCAGGTCCCTGGCCTGGACACTCACGTGTCGCCGCCGCCGCGACGCCGTCGCAGGGCATCGCGCATACGCTGTGCAACGACTCTGCTACGCGCGAGTCCCGTCCCCGCTACCGGAGGCTGGCCGGCCAGTGTTGCAGCCGATAGCAGGCCGGTGGCATGGGATGGGCCCTGCGCAGCAATTCCGCCGATCGCGGCCATCGCTGCGGCGGAGCCGCCGGGCATTGGTGTTGCCCCGCTGCCGGGAAGAATGGACGCGGCTGCAGGCCAGCTGCCCAGGGATGTGCGTTCGCGAGTGAAGATCACAATTTCACGACCGACGGCAATCACGGGAAGGACAAGGATCATCCCGCCGATTCCCATGATCTGAGCCCCCGCCAACAGACCGAATATCACGAGCAATGGATGGACTCGCAAGGCTGACCCCATCAGCTTCGGCACAACAACATGTCCTTCGATCTGGTGGAGCACCAGGAACAGCCCCGCAACGATCAGGCCGGTCACCCAGCCGTCGAAGAGCGCTACCGCGATCGGCGGAATTGAGCCGAGCACCGGGCCAATGGTCGGCGCGAATTCCGTGAAGAACACGATCAGTCCGAAGACAACTGCGTATTCACGACCCAGCGGCCAGACATCAACTGCTCCAAGCGTCCACAGTGCGGCGGCCGCGGAAGCGCCCATCACCAGTGAGGCCGCAATCTGCCCGCGGACATAGTTGAACAACCCATCCTCAAGCCGACCGAAGAGTTCCTCGACGCGTCCATCCGCGGGAAACAGGCTCGCAATGAACCGACCCAGGCGTGGAGCATCCAGCAGCATGTACACCGTCACCACGATGACCAGCACGACGTTGAAGACCGCTTCCGCAGCGCGCCCAACGAACTCTCTGCCGAACGTCAGCGCATCGCCGGTGATCTGGTCGCTGCGCTCCTGGAATTTCTGGAGGAAGCGAATCCCCTCATCCCGCAGATCGATATTGGCCCCGCGCTTATCAAGAAAGCGCTGCATATCGTCGATTTTATGCTCTGCGGTGATGGCGTAGGCCGGAAGGTTTGTTCGGATTCGCTCGGCCTGATTGGCCGTGACGTTGACCAGCGCGATCGTGGCGACAGTCACCACCGTCGCGAACAGGCCGAAGACGAC
>CAYNNW010000267.1:0-2708 GCA_964398435.1 uncultured Gaiellales bacterium
CAGCAATTCCGTTGAGCGTACGACCTACAGCCACGCGGAGGCCAGTGCCTGCGCCGAAGTGTCGCCCGATGCCGTCGCACAGGTCTGGGAGTCAGTCGCACGGGACGCGCACAGTGCCGGTCGTGTCGACGCTGAGCTGCGAGCGCTCACCGAGCTGACCCTTCTGGATGCGACCCGCGTGGACGATCTTCGCGCGCCCGCGGCGGGTAGTAGCTCCCCCTGGGCAGGGTATGCGCAGCTCGTCTGCGAGTCAGTGTCGACCAACTGGACCGGCGTGCTCGACCGCGCTCCGGACGCGCTTCGGGCAGCTCGATCGCACGGCGATGTCGACCTTGAGGCTGCCGTCCTCTCGGTGGTAGCAACGGCGTTATCAATGACTGACGATGCCCCCGGTGCTGCGCGAGCCTTGCGATCCGTTCATGCGTTGATCTCGCCGTCGGGAGACCCCACGCTGCTTGAGCGGGTCTCTCATAATCTCTCAGAGGTACTGCTGGAGACTCTGGATACGCGGGGCGCCCTCGAGGTGGCAGGGCAGTGGGAAGACGCAACGAGGATTCGGGCGCTATCGGCCCGTCGAAGTGGCGCTATCGCGCTGCTTGCTTCGCGGCTGCTTCAGGTTGGTAATGGCCAACGCGCAGCCGCATTGGTTGGCGAGCTTGACTCAGCCGACGCATTTGCCGCCTTGACGATGGCCGAAGTCGCAGCAGTATGCAATCCAGAATCCGACGAGATTGACCGCGCAATTGGCGCTGCGTCGGCTGCAGTTGAATCGTATGGGTACGGCGAATGGGCGAGCCCCATTGCGCTGCTCACCGCTCGTCGGGCGGCCCTCGCGGGAGACGCGCAGGGCGCTCTCAATTGTGTCGCAACCATTCCCGCCAATCATCGTGCGATGCGATGCGAGGCGGTCACTGTCGTGTCTCGAGCGTTGATCGCGCGGGGCGCGGTCACGCAAGCGGATATCGAACAGCTGCTGGCCCTGGCGGCGGAATCGACCGGGGCGGTCACTCCTCTCATCGACCTTCAGCTGGCTGAAGGCACGGCATGGGCTGAAGCGCTTGAGTCTCGCAGCCTCGCCTCGATTGAATCGGTGATCAGGCGCTTGGAGCGTGCGGGCCGCGGACTGGACGCAATGGTAGTTACGGCCTGCGCTGCGGCCCTCGAATGCAGCTGGCAGTCGAGTGCGCCGACGGCTTCGCTGCGACTTGTCGCCGCCAGGAGCGACCTGCAGGTTGCAGGCCTGCACAGCGCGGCGACCTGGTTTGTGCGGGGCCTGTCAACAGGCGCGGTCGATAGCGCGAACCAAGTCACTGTCGCCCTGCTCGCAGGAGTTCCGCCCCGTGAGTGCGCGGCATTCGACGTCGCGCTGTCGAGGATGACGATCCGAATGGATGCCGAGGTGATCGCGCGGGACGAGTCGCTGATCTATGTCGAGTCCGGCGCGCTGCGACTAGTCGTGCGGGACGAACAAGGCCGTCAGATGACATTGGCAGTCATTGCGCCAGGCGAGGCCATTGCCACATGGTCAATGGTCCCCGGAGCCACGCTCGAGGCTTTGTCGGATGACGTGTCGGTTGGGTTCGTCGGGCGCTCGACCTGGGAGTCGCTATCGAAGTCCGGCACACTGAGGAACAACCTCGATGACATCGCCGTGGGCCTCGCCGCCCAGACGGCGGCGTTAGCGGCGGGGTTGTCGTTTGACACGCTGCAACGTCGTCTTGCGCGAGCGCTGATCGGCCTTGAGCGCGGGTTTGGTCGCCCCACACTCAAGGGGGACTTCCTGATCAACCTGGTTCTCACGCGCGACGACCTGGCCCAGATGATCGGGAGCCGTCGTGCGCGAACTACTACCGCCTTCAACGAACTGCGTGACAGCGGGCTGGTGGATCTGTGGAAGCGTCGAGTTGTGGTGTGCGATCGACGAGAATTGTCGCGACTCGCAGGGCTTCCAGAAGCCGAATCCGACTCGGGCAATTCCTCGTCGAGAGCCCGAGCCTCATAGCTCGCGAGCAAAAAGCTTGCACAGCAAGTACGTGTGTCAGTCAAAGGCCCCGCGGGGTGCGAATGCCGGTTCGGGCAGATCCTGCAGGTCGATCATGACGACGCCGCGTGGCCGACCATTCCGATCGTGTTGGAAGAACTCAATGAAGTTCTGGCCGGCCGTGGCGTTGGGAATGTGCTCGGCATTGTCGACGGGTTTGTGAGCATTGAAGAACGACAGCTGTGTTCCTGCGCGGGTCGTCTCACTGCGAATTCGTTGGCCGATGTCGAGGACGGGGTCGGCAGCTACTCCCCGCCGTACAGCAAGTGCAATGTCCACGTCAGCGGGATGTGCCTTCCCAGTGACCAGGCTTCCGCCAACGATTGCGTGTGATGCCCCTGCGTCCCGCAATTCGTCCAAGGCCCTGTGCAGGGTGTCTATCAGCGCATGGCGCCGGTCGCTGGTATCGAACCGGGTGGCGAATTCTCCCCAGGTTGCCTGATGAAGGCCTGCGGGAAGCATTCCAGTGTGACCGTCGAGCGCAGGGATCCCGCGTGTAGCCGAGGCAATGGCCGTATCGGCGCGGGCTCGTGCCAGGCTCCAGATCTCGTCGACTGTTGCCCCGGCGGGAATGAGGGTCGAGGTGCCCGCATCCGCCAGTCGCGCCAGCTTTGGTGCGACGATCGACGCCAGCGAATCCACAGCCGTGCTGGTGGCGTGCAAGGAA
>CAYNNW010000267.1:2718-3967 GCA_964398435.1 uncultured Gaiellales bacterium
GTAGTGCGCTCGAGCGCAGCGCCATCTGTGGCGACCAGGTCATTGATCAGATACCCCCGCCCTGATATCGAATCGGCATCGCCGCGTCGTTTCAGGCGCCCCCAGTGTCCGGGGGCCTCGCCGGTTGGTTACAATCGCTGAACGCGGAGGGGTGCCGGAGCGGTCGAACGGGTCGGTCTTGAAAACCGTTGTACTCGCAAGGGTACCGTGGGTTCGAATCCCACCCCCTCCGCCTGCAGCGCCGGGCGACAGCTCAACTCCCTGGGAGTAACCGCCCCTCAGACATTGGCGGCCTGCGCCGCGGTGCAACGAGTGGCCCGATCACCCCGACACATCGGCGAGGGACTGGCCGGTGGGCCGGTGCGTGATGGGGCAGGTGTGGTGTGCGGACTGAAGTCGTTGTTGCAGGTGCCGTTGGGCTAGCAGGTGCTGTTGGTGCCGCAGCGTGGCTGCTGGCGGATGGCCCGGCCCACTCCGCTGAGGACAGTCGCAATGACACAGTACAGCCCGAAGTGCGAAGCGATGAATCCGGGCCGCTGACAGTCGTGTCATCCGATCCGATTGGTCCGTACTTCGATCCAGTCCCAATCCCGATCGACCCATCGGAGATACCGGCCGCTGTCGCCGAGGTCGCTCCGATGCCCCCGCCCGCTGCGGCCGAAGCGGCCCCGCCGTCGGCCGCAACCGAGGCCCCGGCTCCCCGCGATCTGACGCCGAATCAAATGACCGACGGAGTCACATTGTCGCCCGGACAGGGGTGGTCGGCGTGCGGACCAGCCGCTGCAACAGCGTTTGCCCGCAGTGCGCTTCGCCCGGACTTCACGCTCGATGAATCGTTCAATGTGGCAGTCGCGAACGGAAGATGGGCGGGGGGCATGAAGGGGTATCCGAGCGAGGTTGCCCTCCTTGCTGACCTCGGGATACCGGCACACTTTGAGGATGGGGTCGACTTCGACCGCGTCAATGCCGAACTCGATGCAGGCCGACCGGTGATCGTCTGCACGCCGGCGCACTATCTTGTGATCGAGCAGCGGGACCCGGCAACCGGGTTGTACGACTTCGGTAACAGCGCAACGGCATTCGAGGCGTCGGTCGGCTCACTATGGGGCGAGCCGGATACCCCGCGAAAACGCTGGTACTCACCTGAGCAGATCCCTGAGTTGGGAAGCCGCATCGCCGCCGTGTACAGCTACGGCGCCTGGGCCGGTCAGCCCGTTGGAACCATCTATATGGATACGGCTACGTAGTT
>CAYNNW010000268.1:0-3902 GCA_964398435.1 uncultured Gaiellales bacterium
TGTCGCCGTAGTGCAGGCGCAACCTGACGTCGGTCTCATGCGGATCCTGATACAGGTGGTCGATTCGGTCGGTGTTGAACGTGCTCGACCTGCGGACGATGCCGTGGACCTCATATCCCTTGGCCAGCAGCAGTTCGCTCAGGTACGAGCCATCCTGTCCGGTGATGCCGGTAATCAATGCGCGTTTCATGCAGCCCCTCGTGCCCCTCCTCGATGGACGCACGGTCCACCGCCGCCAGGCGCACCGCCCGGCTGGCAGTCAAATCGGCAGCTGCCACCGATGGCACCACAGCCCCACTTGCGAACTGGAAACATTGCAAAACTAATTCAGAGGTGAGAAGTCTGGCCACTTTCGGCCATCCATCGTTCAATAAGGGCAATGGAGGGGAACATAGGGGGTGCCCCTCCCGCAACGAACCGATACCATCGCCCGAAGTACGGGTGCGCCAGGTTTCGGGTTGGGGATGCACCTCGCTTCGTCCGTACCTGGATTGACCAACGAACTGGAAGCACGAACGCTGTGAAGAAGACCCGAACAATCGCCGCCGGCCTCTGCGCTGCCCTGATTCTTGCGGCTCCCGCTCAGGCTGCAACGCCACTTGCAGATCAGTACAACGACCCGCGCGACACCGCGACGCGGGGTGTTCAGCGAGGACCGCAGTCGTCTTTCGCAGGTCAGGCCGCTGATCCGGCCGCGACCACGACTGGCACTGTGTCTGCTGACTCGACACTGCCGTTGACCGGTGGTGAGTTCGCAACGCTGGGCTTTGGTGTGCTTGCACTGCTCGGCAGTGCTGCAGCGCTTCGTCGAGCTGGTCGCCGCATGGGAAGCGACCATCGCGACGACGCCGTTGGCGCCTGACACCGCCTGAATTTCGGCGACATGAAGTCTGAATGAATGGGCCCCGCGCCGAGTGCGTGGGGCCCATTCGTGTTTCTCGCGGTACGATTCGCTGATGAACGCACTCATGCAGTTGTGGAACGCGTACACGTCCGTTCGCACAACCCCGCTCCACCCCCGGTCAGAATTCTCAGCGATCTGGCATCCAAAGATCCCCGTTCCTGTGCCGTCGCCCGCAGTGCCGTTGCTCGAGGATTGGAACTGGGACGGCAGCCAGTGGGTGGCCCGAAATGGTGTGGGCACCGGTCTTCGACCCGCACAGCCGCTCGATGCACTGTCCAGCTGGGGGTGGGCCGGAGACGGCTGGATTGCTCTCGTCCGCGCTGCAAAGCCGGCCGGACCGGCCTGGCCGTGGCCGGTCTGACATCCAACGACCGCAATTCCTGGCGGTGTGAAGCGCAGTTCGTCGCCGGGGCGGTTGCCCAGTACGTCGGCGCCATGCTTGCCATCGGCGTGCTCTTCGACCCGCTGGGTGCGTTGACGGCCGGGTGGCTTCGTCTGGCATTCGGCGCCGTCATCTCAGCGCTGTTCGTGCTGCGCCCAAGCGGCATTCGAGCGATGCTGACAACGCGGCTCCTGGCTGTGTTGGCACCGTTCGGCATATCGCTGGCGCTGATGAATCTGTGCTTCTATCAGGCCATCGATTCCCTGCCACTCGGAACGGCCGTGGCCATTGAATTCTGTGGGCCGATTGCCGTTGCAGCATTGGGGCGGCGCGGGGCCGGTGCAGTAATTGCGGTGATATTCGCGGTGACCGGCGTGGCGTTGGTCAGCGGCCCGCAGTTTGGGGGTTCGGCCGGGGCAGGGGTGTTGTGGGCAGGCGCAGCAGCCGTCCTGTGGGCCACCTACATCGTGCTGGGCCACCGTGTCGGGGCGCTGCCGGGGTCGGCCGGTTCGCACCTGGCGCTGGCGATGGTGATCGGCGCAGTGCTGACGGCCCCGTGGCCGCTGCTCGCTGGCGGTCAGCACTCCGATGGATTCGGCAGCCGTACAGGTCAGCTCCTGGCAGTTGCAGCGGTGGTCGGCGTGTTGTCGAGTGCGATTCCGTACGCGATCGAGATGCGCGTCATGCAGCGGGTTCGCCGCGACTACTTTGCGCTCGTGCTTGCTCTGTTGCCGTCGGTGGCGATGGCCGTCGAGGCACTCGCGACCGTGTCACTTCCCAGCCTCAGCGAGTCTGTTGGTACCGTCTGTGTCTGCGCCGCGATCGTGCTTGCTCGTCCTGGCAGGTCACCCGGGAGCGTTGGCGATCAGGGAATTCCAGAACGAGCGATCCTGTGATTCGTGCCACTCGTCATAGCCCTCGGGCTTGGGACGGTAGATAAGAATGTGCGGGCCATCGCCCTCCATCAGCTCCTGGTAGCTCTCGAATTCGCTGACCTCATCGGCCGTGAACGTTGGCTCGCCACCGCGGGGAGGGGTCAGCGCAGCTGCCTCCTGGCGCCGAAGCCACTCGCCATACCCGTCGGGCGGATCCATGTACACAAGTGACCCGGACGTCTGGTTGTCGTAGTAGCGCTCGAACGCAGCAACCTCGTCATCGCTGAAGTTCCGGTCCGACGCAGGTTCGCGCAACCGCAGAGCCTCCTGCTGCATCTGCCACTGGTCGAAGCCGTCGGGCTGTGGGCGGTACACCAGCAGGCCCGAATCGAGGTGCTCCTGAAACGCGCTGAGTTCGCGTTCCTGTTCTGGCGTAAATTCCCGCCACTCGGGCGACGCATCCAGATCGTGACGAGGCGGTGGCACGCTGAATTCCGCGGGGTCCGACGACGGCTCGTCTGCCGGCACCGCGCAGGCTGCAGCTTCGGCCGCTTCCTTGGCCTTGCGAACGAGTTTCGCGGCGACACCTACCGGTTCGTTGGCATCGTCGTCGCGGCCGGGAAGCGGTGCGACTGTCCCCAGGAGAATGGGAAGCCCGCCCGGGCCGATTCCTCCGCCGAGGCCGACGCCGCGCAGCACGTCGCGGACGTGGGGTCCATTGCCCGGTCCAAATACTGCGTCCGAAAATCGGTTGAGCAGCGACTCGGTCGGGCCCAGCACTGACTGCTCATCGGGTTCAGGATCCGGCGTGCTCGGGCCGGAAGGTGACGGTGACGGCGGGCATCGCCGTACGGACAGGTCGCTCATCTTTTTCCCCCTCAGGATGTGTGCAGCTGGCGCATATGCGGCGTGCCAGCGGTCGGCGCACTGCTTTCACCGTACGACGGGTCGTGGGAACTGACAAGTGGGTCAGTCGTCGCGTACGTGAGGTGGCGACGAATCCGCATCGGCAGATTCGCACGTCGGCTTTGGCATGGGTGATCCCATGATCTTGCCGGGCCGATCGTCATAGGCTGCGCCGGTCCATACGTCGATCATTCGTTGTGCGCGGGCATCTGCATCTGCGGCACTCGTACCGACGTTGGCAGGGCTCATCTCGGACAGCCCTGACAGTGCGTCAGCGACTGCGCCGTCGTTGGCGTGGACACGATCAGCGAGCGCTCGAATCGCATCGTGCAGTCGGCTGAGACCTTCGTCTGTTGCGTCGGTGTCGCGTCGTTCATCGCCTGCCTGGGCGTCATTGTCGGCAGCGGACGTTGCTGGTGACGTCGGCGGACATCGCCGGACAGCCAGATCACTCATGTACTTCCCCCGTTTGGACGTAGTGCAGCTGGCGCATCAGCGGCGTGCCAGCGGTCGGCGCACTGGTGCCACCGTACGACGGGGTAGGAGATCTGCCAAGTGGGGGGAGTGCTTGGCTTCGCTCAACCGCGACCGGCGTCGATCAGTTCATTGCGGGCTGGGCGTTCATGTCGACCGTGGCCATGTTGTGGGGCTGCACGCCCTTGACCAGCTCGGCGTAGCTGAGCACCACGAGCTTCTCGAAACTGTTCTCGAAGAGCTTCTTCACGTGGCGTCGAACGCGCGGTGAGACGAGAAGCACCGGATCGAGGATCTCGCCCCGATGTTCCATCAGCGCCTGGCGCAGATTGGCCTGCAGGCGGGTGGATGCATCAGGATC
>CAYNNW010000269.1:0-2432 GCA_964398435.1 uncultured Gaiellales bacterium
GCATGGTCGTTCTGTTTTCGCTGACCGTCGGCACGGTCCTCGACGCCGCTCTGGGACGTTGTCAAGGCAAGCAGACCGGCGAGACGGCCTTGTTCCACACCTTGCAAGACAACCTGGAAAAAGACGATATTCTGCTGGCAGACCGCTATTACAGCTCGTACTGGGAGATCGCCTTCGTGCAGCAACGGGGCGCTGACATGGTGTGCCGCGTACACCAACGGCGTCGAGTCGATTTCCGCCGTGGGCGACGGCTGGGGACGGACGATCACGTGGTGACCTGGTCCAAGCCGGCGCGTCCGGAGTGGCTAGACGAGGCGACCTACGCGGCGCTGCCGGATACGTTAACGATCCGTGAAGTGCGCGTACACGTGGCTATCCCCGGCTTCCGCACCAAGGTGTTGGTGGTGGCGACGACGCTGCTGGACCCGGCGGTGATGCCGTCGTCGGACGTAGCGTTGCTGTACCGACTGCGCTGGTATGCGGAGGTGTGCCACCCACACCACCCCTCAAGCGACAACCTGTATCACCGACGGCACGCCGCCTAGAATTCATGCAGCCGCGCTGCTGCGACTGGCGCAGTGGTGTCTGGCACGCCGCAGCGGGCTGTCCGGAGAACTGCCATGTCCACCCATCGCAGACCAGGTGTCCCCCCCCGCGCCCACAAGCCACGACACCGCGCCTCCCGCTGAGCCGACTCTGGTCGAGCCTGCCCGCGGCGAAGCGACAGGAAGTCCTGATGGTGCTCAGCCAGGTCGTCGCCAAGAGCCTCCCGCCCGCGCAGCGGCAGGAGGCCGGCCATGAGCACCCCTGAATCCTCCCCTGCTGCGATCCTGCCTCCGCCCCCGGCGTGCTCCGCGACCGTGCCCGCCCACCTGATGGCAGCACGCACCGCCAAGGTTCGCGATTGCCACCTGGACCGGAAAGCCATCGTCTACATCCGGCAATCAAGCCCTCAGCAGGTGCTCGAGCACAAGGAATCGACGGCGCGGCAGTATGCCCTGGCCGACCTCGCCGTCGCCCTTGGTTGGCCCCGCGACCGCGTCGAGGTCGTCGATGCGGACCAAGGGCGCTCGGCGCAGACGGTCGAGGGCCGCCTCGGCTTCCAGCACATCCTCGCCGAACTCGGGCTCAATCACGTCGGCATCATCCTCGGTCTGGAGGCGAGCCGCCTGGCGCGGTCCGATCCGGACTGGGCCCCGATGGTCCGGCTGTGCGGCCTGTTCGGCGCGCTGCTGTGCGACTACGACGGCCTGTACGACCCTGGCGACTTCAATGACCGACTTTTGCTAGGTCTTAAGGGGATAATGAGCGAGGCCGAGCTGCACTTCCTGCGTCTGCGCATGCACGAAGGCCGGCGCAACAAGGCGCGCCGCGGCGAGTTGTTCAACCACGCGATGATCGGCTACATCCGGGTGCCGGGTGCCGGGCTGGCGCTGGACCCTGACGAGCAGGCGCAAAGTGTGGTGCGTTTGGTCTTCGAGCAGTTCGACCACCAAGGGAGCTTGCACGGGCTGCTGCGCTACCTCGTGCATCACGGCGTCCGCCTGCCCGTCCGCCCGCACTTTGGCCCCAACCGCGGCAACCTGGAGTGGCATCGCCCCAACCGCGAGACGCTGGGGAACCTGCTGCACCACCCGGTCTACGCCGGCTACTACCGCCAGGGCCACCGGTCCACCGACCCACGGCGGAAGGTGCCCGGCCGGCCCGGGACGGGGCGGACGATCCATCCGCCGCAGGAATGCGAGGTGCTGCTGGAGGGCCGCTGCCCGGCCTACATCACCAAGGAACGCTTCTGGGCCAACCAGGAGCGGTTGGCTGCCAATCGCGCTCGCAGCGAGGCCGCCGGGGCGGTGCGTCAGGGGCCATCCCTGTTAGGCGGCTTGCTTGTCTGTGGCCGCTGCGGCCAGCGGATGATGGTGTCGTACAGTGGCCGCACGAGCTACCTGCGCTACAGTTGCAGCCGGGCGGCGATCGAATACGCCGCGCCTTTGTGCCAGGGCCTGGCCGGCCGGGCCCTCGATGACCTGGTCGCCACCCAGGTGCTGGCGGCGCTTCAGCCGGCGGCGCTGGAGCTGAGCCTGGCGGCTGCGGACGACCTGCAACAGGAGCGCGAGCGGCTGCACCAGAATTGGCAGCAGCGGCTGGAGCGGGCGAGGTACGAGGCGGAGCGGACGCGGCGTCAGTACGATGCGGTCGAGCCGGAGAACCGGCTGGTGGCCCGGGCATTGGAGCGGCGCTGGGAGGAAACGTTGAAGGAGCAGCGGCAGGTGGAGGAGGAGTACGAACGCTTCTGCCACAACCAGCCCACCGGGCTGTCGGAGGCGGAGCGCGAGCAGATTCGCGCGCTGGCGGGTGACGTGCCGGCGTTGTGGCAGGCAGCGACGACAACGTCGGCGGACCGTCAGCGCATCGTCCGCTTGCTGGTCGAGGAG
>CAYNNW010000269.1:2442-3902 GCA_964398435.1 uncultured Gaiellales bacterium
GGGCGAGCAGGGCCGGCCGCCAGCCCAGCCGCTGGCGGGCCTTGCTGCAATCCAGGCGCAGGTGCTGGGCCTCGTGCGGGTGGCGGTGGGGGGCGTCGGCCGACCATTGCACCGGGTGGGGCCAGTGGCTGGCCAGGATGGTCACCATGTCCCGGACCGGCAGCGCATCGTCCGCTTGCTGGTCGAGGAGGTGGTCGCCACGGTACGGGGCGACAGCGAGCGGGTGGACGTGATGCTCCGCTGGGCAGGTGGACAGGCAACGCGGCACGAGGTGACGCGGCCGGTGCAGCGTTACGAGCAGCTGGCCGACCACGAGAAGCTGATAAAGCGGATCGATGAACTCCGCGTGGAAGGCCTGACGCTGGCGGAAGTGGCGGAGCGGCTGAACCAGGAAGGCTTTCGGCCTCCGAAGCGTTCAAAGATCTTCAAAGGTTCAATGATTGGCAGTCTCCTGTGGAAGAGGGGGAGGGGTGAGCGCCGGCAGGGGTGTGCGGAGAGCGACTTGCTCGAGGAACACGAGTGGCTGCTGAGCGACCTGGCGCGGGAGCTGGGGATGCCGCCAGAGACGTTGCATCGCTGGGTCCGGGTCGGCTGGGTGCATGCCCGCAAACTGTCCACTGCGAGGGGGCACTGGGTGATCTGGGCCGACGCCGACGAACTGGAGCGGATGACGCGTTTGCGAACCTGCCCGCGCGGCTGGTCGGACGAGCCCGTGTTCGCCCAGTTGACGACGCTCAAAGCCCGCGCCCAGAATGACAGGTGAGGATCAAGGGCCTTCCGCCGCGACTGCGGAATCGCGAGCGGGAGGCCGATACAGCCATCTCTCAAAGGAGGCATTATGGCTGGTAAACGGAACTGGACCTGCGGGCCTTGAAGCAGACGTTGCAGATGGACATTCTCCGCGGTCAGACGCCGGAGATGGTGCGTAAGGAAATCTGGGCGCACCTATTGGCGTACAACTTGATCCGTGAGCAGATGGCGGCGGCGGCGCGGGCGGCGAACCTGTACCCGGTGCAGTTGAGCTTCAAGGGAGCGGTGCAGGCGGTGCAAGCGTTCACGGGCGGGCTGTGGACAGCGGCAGCAGACGAGTTGACTGTGGTCTGTCAGCGTCTGCGCGAGATCATCGCCAGCTACCGACTAGAGGAGCGTCCCAACCGCAGTGAGCCGCGGGCGCGGAAAAGGCGACCGAAGAAGTATCCCTTACTGAACGAGCCGCGGCGGAAAAAGGGAACCCGTTTGGCCGAAAAGACTTGTGGTTAAGTCCATGCCATTCCAACCTGACCCCTTTTCTTACTTTTCTTACCTGCACAGCAAGGGCGTGCGCGACATGGCAAGGCCACGCAACCGATCACGGTTGACTACAGCATGTGCGCTTGGGGCTGTCAACAACGCAGCAGCATGTTCACTCCGCCGTCTGCTGCGCGAGCGGAGATGATCGCGACGGACGACGCGCGGGAGGG
>CAYNNW010000270.1:0-2708 GCA_964398435.1 uncultured Gaiellales bacterium
ACCGTGATCGTCGCCCACGGAACGAGAACCGAGACGCGCACGAGTCCGGTCCAGGCGCCGAATGCCTTGTTCATCACCAGCGCCATTGCAAGCCCGAGCACCAGCTCGATCGAGACGCTCATGACCGTAAAGACGAGCGTCGTCCAGACTGCCTCCCACCAGTGTGGGCTGGAAAGCACACGCACATAGTTGTCGAGGCCCACGAAGCGCGAGTCGTCCGGGACCTTGATGTTGTACTGGTACATGCTCAGGCGCACAGCGTTGAACACTGGCCACGCGGCAACGATCAACATCAGAATCACGGCAGGCGTCACGAGCACGAGCCCGAGGCGCTCTTCGGTCATGCCGTCCATCCGCCGAAAGACCGAGGCAAGTGGATTGCGCGACCGCTGGGCGGGGACAGCAACTGCGGCGGGCGATACTGCAATGGACGCGGTACCACTCATCAGATCTCACCCTTTCCGTCGATTGCCAGCTGAACCGATCGATCAAGCTTCTTCACGGCCTGTTCGGGTGTGAGCTGACCTGCAGCGACATCGTGAGCCGTGCGGGCAATCGCCACGGTGACATCGTTGTAGTAGGGCGTAATCGGACGAGGGTGCGCCACCGCAAGGCCCTGCCGAGCCACCGGCAGGTACGGGATCTTCCGGTTCAGTTCCGGGTCGTCATACAGCTTGGCCAGCACGGGGAGGTTGCCCTTGATCAACAGCGCCCGCCGTTGATTGGACTCCTGCGACAGGCACTGAATCGCTTCCCATGCGAGGTCCGGATGCCGTGAATAGCTGCTGATTGCCAGCGAGCCACCGCCCAGCACGCTGGCCTCGCGCCCGTCCTTGAACTTGGGAAGCGGCGCAAGCCCAACTTTGCCCTTCACTTTTGATTGGGGCTCGGTCTGGCTGAGTGGATAGACGTACGGCCAGTTGCGCAGGAAGACTGCGTTGCCGCGCTGGAACGCCTGGCGCGACTCCTCCTCGTGCATGGTCAGCACCGACTTGGGTGTGATTCCCTTCTTGAAGACCATCTGCATGAACCTGAAGCCCCGCAGCGCACCGTCGTTGTCATCAATGACCGACTTGGTGCCGTCCTCATTGAGCACATCGCCACCGCCCTGCAGGATGAACTCCATCGCATCAACCGTCAGGCCCTCATACTGATTTGCCTGCCAGAGGAATCCGGTCATCTTTGGATCCTGTTTCTGGATCCGCGCTGAAATCTCGACCAGTTCTTCCCAGGTCTTGGGCGGCTTCTTGACGAGGTCCTTGCGGTAGAAAAGCATCGCGCCGTTGGCCTCGACCGGGAACGCCCAATAGCGCCCCTTGTAGCGGGCGGTCGACATCGGCGATGCAAGGTAATTGTCCTCAATGGGTTTGACCTTGTCTGTCAGGTCGACCAGCCACTTGGCCTCGCTGAACTCGGCCGTCCAGATCACGTCCATGCCGATGATGTCGAGCTTGGGATCCCGACCTGCCAGCCGGCGGATGATCTGTTCGCGTTTGGCGTCAACACTGGGAGGCAGCATGAATTCAACGAGCCGCCATCGGCCTTTGGCCTGCCGCGTACAGTCGTGGAACATCTTCTGGTCGAGGCCCGTCGGATCGCGCCCCGATGTGATGTACAGCGGCACGCCCTTCCCGGACCCTTCCGCCTCTTCCTCCCCGCCGCCGCAGCCTGCCGCAATCAGGGTCGCTCCGGCAAGCACGATGACGACTGCCAGGCATCGCAGCAGAATCTGCGCGCACAGCAATCGTGACCGCAGACCAGCAGATGCCGGCACGCGATCGCTCCGCCGCCGATCGGCAGCATGCGTCCCCTTGGTTCTCGTCACGTCTGTCTATCGGGGTCCAGACGTTTCTGCGTTCCGGTTACGAAGGCGAAATGCAGCTGTGCTCGAGTGCAGGTCGCGTGCGATAGAGGTGCAGATGCGACCACACCTTTACGGCCGCGAGCGCAGCAACCAGCAGACAGGCGACGAGTGGAATCGGGATCAGCAGTAGTGCAATCGCCACAAGTGTGCCGTTCGCGAGCTTCGCTGGTACCGAGTAGTTGAGCCGCCAGACGGTCCGATCGACCGCGTAGAGATAGTTCGGGCTGCGTATCGGCCACTGCAGGAATGCCAGCGACAGCTGCATGTCGATCACCATGAAGTGGACCAGATAGAGCAGCACCGGAATCAGCGTCGAGGGGTGCAGCGATGCCCACGCCATGTAGAACGTGGCGCAGCCGACGCGGTCGCAGAGAATGTCGAACGTGGCGCCCGCTCGCGTCTCCTGATTCAGCGTGCGCGCTGCCAGGCCGTCGAGGCTGTCGCCAACCCAGTAGACGGCCAATGCCACGAGCAGCACCGATGAATCGTGCTGGTGCAGCCCCAGTCCGATCAGCGAGGTCGCGGCTACGAGCCGCAGGATCGTCAATGCGTTGGGAAACGTTGCCAGTCGCTCGTCGCAGCCACAGATGCACTCGCGGGTACCACAGCGCTCGCCGCGAGCCTCAACTGGCGATTTCTGGGCGTGACCTGCCATTACACCGGCGCATACCCGCGGGGCCTCGCTACGATACCCGTATGGGAATGGAACGCCGACTGACTGTAGCCGCGAATGAGATCGAGGCGGACATGATCTGTTCGATGCTGCGGACGGAGGGCATCAAGTGTCTGCACCGCACGTCCGACGTGGGCGTGGGGCGCAGCGAGTTCGTGGCACGCAAGGTGC
>CAYNNW010000270.1:2718-3870 GCA_964398435.1 uncultured Gaiellales bacterium
AATCCGTTTGCACTCGGTGCAGTTCCTGGCGGGGTGCTGGCCGGGTCGGCAGGCCCACGTGAGGTGATCGTGCTGGAGTCGGATGTTGCCCGCGCGCGGGAATTGATCGACTCCCGGGCGTGACTGCCCGTTTCGGCGTCCGCTTAGGGACGCACGCGCCGGCGATTAATCGCGATCTGGCGGTGCACGGCATAGGGTCGGTGCACGTGGTGTGGACACAGGACGAGCGCCCACACCTGCCTGATCCTTCCCGGGGAGCACTCGATGATTCTCAATCCGAACGCGGCACTGACTCAGCCGCTGATGGCGCGGCGACCACCGGTTACGAATGGACCGGAGTGGAAGCAGGCCCAGGCATTCCCGAAGGGGCTCCCCGCGGCAGCAACGCTGTTTCCCATCGATGAGGCGAACGAGAACATGCCGGATCGCTGGGTTCCAGGGTATGGCATGTCGCTGGGGCGGGTCGGCCGGCGCGGGCTGACCGGTACCGACGAGCTGGCCCTCGGGGTCAACCGTCACCCAATGCGCCCCGGAGCGACGATGGTCGAGGGACCGATGATTGCCGGAACGGACTTTCTGGCAGCGCTCTCGGCCGCACGCGTAGTCGCTCGGGCCGCGGACAAGGCCGATCCGGCAGGAAAGGTGAGCGCGCTACACACCGTCGGCGTCTTCCAGGGCCTCAACGGTGTGTTCATGCTTGCCCCGACCGTCGTCGCGCTCGACCGCGGCGAGACCGGCCCTCTTCCGGGCATGCTCGACCTGGGCAGTACCCGCGATCGAAATCCGGTTGTCGTCAAGCCGACCAACGGCCACCTGCAGGCCCTCGTCAGCGCCCGCAACTGGATCGATCTACGCTGGAAGCGCGACGGGGTCTGATTCCCCGAGCATGATCGCTCGAATCCGATCGCGGTCGGCTGGCGATGGCAGGCCCCAGTCGGGGCCGTAGCCGAACCACTCGGTCGCGGGCTGGCTGGAGAAGTGTTCGTTGACGATTTCGATCCGCTCGGGCGACACGAGCGCCGGGTGCACCTCACCGCATACGTGGGCCAGGTCAAGCAGTTCGCTGCGCAGCGTACGCAGATAGTTGGCGCAACGCACTGACTTGAGCGTTGGATCCAGGCCCCGGTTGCGCCAACGGTTCTGCGTCGCCAC
>CAYNNW010000271.1:0-2713 GCA_964398435.1 uncultured Gaiellales bacterium
GTCAAGGCCGGTCATGGTGGCACGCTGGATCCATTTGCAACCGGAGTGCTGCTCGTGCTTCTCGGGCGTGCAACCCGCCTGATGCAGTGGGTAGTAGGTCACGACAAGCGCTACGAAGTTGACATGCGCCTGGGCTGGCGATCGTCGACCGACGACCGCACCGGCGAACTCGTGCATGTCGGCGGGACGATGCCTGACACCGCAACGCTGCAGGCAGTTGCCGACCGGATAGCTGCCCGCAAGGAGCAGATACCCCCGTCGGTGTCCGCAATCCACATCGACGGCGAACGCGCGTATCGGCTTGCCCGGCGAGGCGAGCAGGTGGAGATCCAGCCTCGCCCGGTACGAATATATGGCGCTACGGTGGAGCGCTGCGACCAGGACGCCGGCGAAGCAACACTCACGATGCATTGCGGAAGTGGGACATACGTGCGGGCCTTTGTCCGCGACATCGGCGAGGAATTGGAGGTTGGCGCGTACGCCAACCGCCTCGTTCGTACAGCGATCGGCGAGTGGACGAAGGAGCTGGCAGTCGGGGTGGCTGACGTTACCCCCGAGCACGTTCGTCCGATGGCCGAGCTCGTCAGTCATTTGACCCGCTGCGATCTCGATGACGAACAGGCCGACGCATTTGCCAGTGGTCAACGAGTTGCACTTATTGGGGCCGCTGCGCACGCACGCGAGAACACACCTGAGTCAGCAGGAGTAGAACGGGCCGTGTTCGATCACCGTGGCAGGCTGATCGGAATCGGCGTTGCCCGGACCGTCGACGACGACGTCTACATTGCCCCCCGGACGGTGCTGGTTGCACCGAGTGAGCGAGTTCAATGACTGCCTCAACCGGATCGGTCGTGGTGATCGGTGTCTTCGACGGTGTTCACCTTGGGCATCAGGAACTGCTCCAGCGGGCCGCGCGTGCTGCAGCCTCGTTCGATCCCGTGTTGCCGGTCCACGCACTGACGTTCCACCCGCATCCATTGAGCGTTGTCGGTGCCGGAGCACCACCTCTCATCTGTTCCATCGAGGAGCGGGTTCGTCTGCTGCGTGCACACGGAGCAGATCACGTTGACGTCATCGAATTCACAGCTGAACTCGCGGCAACTGAAGCCGAGCAGTTCGTCGCTGAACGAATTGTGGCTGCACACGATGCACGCGTAGTCGTTGTGGGCGAAAACTTCCGGTTTGGTGCCGGCGCCAGGGGAGATCGGGCACTGCTCGAACGTGAGGGCGCGGCGCACGGGTTCACGCTCGACTCCGTCGAACTTGCAACGGGCGGGCTTGGCAAGCGTCGGCCGGGAGTGGTGTCGTCGTCGCGAGTGCGCTCCCTCGTCACGGCCGGGGACATCGAGCGTGTACGCGAACTGCTCGGTCGACCGTTCACACTGTCAGGTGAGGTCGTTCACGGAGCCGGCCGTGGTCGCGAGCTGGGATTTCCCACCGCAAACCTGGATGTCGCGGTGGGACTGCTCATGCCTGCAGAGGGCGTCTATGCAGGAATCGCGGTTCGCGAAAATGGGTCGCGACACGTCGCCGCGATATCAGTGGGGACAAATCCGCAGTTCAACGGGCCAGCTGCCGTTGCTGTCACGGTGGAGGCCCACCTGCTCGACCAGGACCTGGACCTGTATGGCGAGGTGCTGAGTGTTGAGTTCGAGCACCGCGTTCGCGAGCAGCGGGTCTACCGCGGCGTTGACGAATTGATCGAAGCGATTGCCGAGGACACGCGCGAGGTCCGGCGCCACATGACTGCCCACTGACACATCCCCCTTGCGTGGTCTGCAGTGCTGTCGTACAACGGATCGGCAGCTGTCTTCCGCCGATCGCCGTCGCCGCACCAGCTCGGGCTCAGGGCCCCGGGCACGCGTCAGACTCTGGAGGGGGACACACCATGACGTCGTCACGATTCCGAATTGGCTCGATTGAGCCTGGCATGCTGCCATCGGCAGCAGCCGTCGCCGCACCGACGGCACCTGTCACCACAGCATCGTCGTTTGAGGTGCCAGCCACTGAGCCAACACTCGATCGCCGGAACGAGCAGGGTGTCAGCGACGGTGGTGCGTCGGCACGGCCGGGCGGCGACTCGGTTCCGGCTGAGGCCGACGATGAACGTCTGCAAACAGCCAACGAGGCCGCTGCAGCAGCATTCTCGGGATTCAACGCAGCAATGTCGTCCGGAGTCAGCGCCAGCCTCTCTTCAGGTGGAGCAATGGATGTTGCCGCAGTCGGCGGGGCGAGCGCCGACATTGGTTCACGAACCGTCGCGGCATTGGACGGCGTGATCGCAGCGCGTACTGCACGTCGCGACGGACTCCGTGGCGAGGCGGCAGAACGCGAGCAGCAGAAGATCACGATGCTGACCACATTGCGGGACATGATCGACGGCCACGTCGAACGCATGCGACAGATCGTCGAGGATTCAATGAAAGCCCGGAACAGGTCACTGGACGAGCATCGGCAGGATCAGCAGACAGCACACGAATTGCTGCTGCGATTCAACGGAAGCGGAAGCGACGTGCCACGCGATCCCACGTTGGTTGCCGGCGCCTGGGCCGCAGCCGCCGGCGACTGAGAAGACCGCGGCAACATCCGGGTGGTACCACGACAGCCCAATTCCCGGTAGGATGCTGCGAACGGGCCCTGTGCGGGCCTGTCGCAGCCGGCCCCGGTCGGCTTCCCCTCTGATCACCGTGGCAGGTGAACGGCTGAGCGGCAG
>CAYNNW010000271.1:2723-3866 GCA_964398435.1 uncultured Gaiellales bacterium
ACACGCCACCAATCCAGGAGCAGCACAGGTGCTGACCGCAGAAGACAAGAAGAAGATCGTCCGCAAGTTCGGCAAGAGCGAGACCGACACGGGTGCAACCGAGGTTCAGGTAGCGATTCTGACGCATCGCATCACGTACCTCACCGAGCACCTGCGGACCCACAAGCACGACCATCATTCGCGCCGCGGGCTGCTGATGCTGGTTGGACAGCGACGGCGGATGCTCAACTATCTCCGCAACCGCAACCTCGAGGGGTACCGATCCCTCATCAAGGAACTCGGGCTCCGAAAGTAACATGGTCCGGCCAGCTGTCCCATCGGCCGTACGTCGCACCATCGTGGCGAGGCCGATGTCACACAGCTCCCTGGCATCACCGCCCGTGATTCACCACTCCGCACAATGCTTCACGTCCCCATGGTCAGCGCGCCGCGCTTGTCCAGGGGGCGTAGCCGTGCAATCGACCTGATGAACAGAGAAGCGAGAACGAACACAGATGACCGTAATGACTGACACACCCACGACTGTCTCCGTTGAGATTGGCGGCAGCGAGATCACTTTTGAGACCGGACGCCTGGCCAAGCAGGCCGGCGGATCCGTCGTCGTGCGCGAAGGCGGCACCATGGTGCTTGCAACCGCAACGGGCGCACCAAAGCCGCGCGAGGGAACTGACTTCTTTCCCCTGACGGTAGACGTTGAAGAGAAGTCGTACGCAGCCGGCAAGATCCCCGGTGGATTCTTCAAGCGCGAGGGGCGAGCTGGCGAGAAGGCGATCCTCACAGCACGCATGATCGACCGCCCGATCCGCCCGCTGTGGCCCAAGAACTACCGCAATGACGTGCACTGCATCGCAACCGTGATGTCGGCCGACATGGAGCGGGCACACGACATCCTCTCGATCAACGGAATCTCGGCAGCACTGATGATCAGCCCGATGCCGTTCCTTGGGCCGGTCGGCGCAGTCCGTGTGGGAATGATCGATGGCGAGCTGCGCGTCAACCCGTCGATGCCCGAGATGTGGCACGGCGGTGAGATGGAGAAGGGCAGCGACCTTGACCTGATCGTCTGCGGAACCCGCGAAGCGATCACCATGGTCGAGGCTGGCGCCAACATCGTCTCGGAAGAGACGCTGGTGGAGGCACTCG
>CAYNNW010000272.1:0-3864 GCA_964398435.1 uncultured Gaiellales bacterium
ATGCAGTGCGGGTAGGTGCATCAAGACAACGACACAACATGCGACCGCAACAACTCCGGCAACGCCGGCCGTTCGACGCGCTTCATCTCGGACGATCGGCGACGCGCACAAACGCCACACAAGATATCCAAAGGCAGCAAGCGCGATGAAGAGAACATAACTAATGTGGAGCACCGCGATGTCGACCGCAACCACGGCTGCCATGATCGTTGCTGCTCGCCGCGGAGCGCGATGTTCAGCATGGATTGCGACGATCACGCATGCAACAAGGAACGGGAGTAGATGGTCGACAGCGACCTGCCTCGGATATGAAGCGTGCTCGAGCGTCCGAATTCGCGGATACGCGGTGGCAACACCTACGATGAGGAACACAATGCTCGCAACGATGGCCTCGCGTCGGACTCCCAGTGCCATTTGCGCCACGGCATACCATCCGATGACTGCGCATGGGACCAGAAGGAGCGGCATTACCCACTGCACAAGAAGGGGATCGGATTGCGAAATCCACGCCGTAACTGCAATGACCTCCTGCCATACCGGGACAAGATATCCCGGGTGAGCCGTCCCATCAGCGAACTGCAGTGTGTTGTTGAACCCGGGGTGTGGAAGGCTCGCTAACTTGAGCGCTTGGGCTGCGTGGTACAGCTGATCAAACTTCATCACCGGAGCCGTCATCCACGTCAGCCCCGCCGCGGCGACGACAATGGTCGCCAGTAGCGGGTCGATTGACCGCCACCAGCGCATTTCGATGAGCTCTGAACGACGGGCCTCGACACGCGCATCGATATGCGCAGAATCGCCGTCGAGCGATTCCTTATGCTCTGACGATCTACTCTCGTGTACGCGAAGCGCCCAGGCAAATGTTATGGAGAGAACCCCGGTAAGCCCTGCATATGCGGCAACCGTTACCTGAATGGGTTGCCGAAGTGCAAGGCACACTGCCAATACGGCTGCAAGCATCACAAGCGATAGCGACATCCAGGCCGTTGGCCACGCCGTTCGAGGAAGGTGTTTTGTTACCCGAAGCGTTGTGGCAACAATTGCTCCGGGCAGAAACAGCACGATCATTCCAGCGAGAACAATTCCAACATAGGAAAGCAGCCCAGACATCCGTTACCGGTCAGAACGACACACGGGCAGCATTTCGCATGCACTGCCCATGGCCCTCATCTCTCTCGCTTCACTCCGGTACACTCGTCGAAAGTATACAAGAGGTGATTGTTGACCCACCAGCTTGACTTCACCTTGTGCTCACGCGTGTATTTAAGGTGCTGACCTCGACTCTTCAACAGCTTCTCGCGACCTTGGTTGGCACAGCGGTGCTTTTTCTTCCCGGTGCACTCCTGGCGGCTGCACTCCGTCTCGAGAACCGGGTTCACGCGTCGCTGCTCCCCGCGGCCTGGTTCACGCTGGGAATTCCGCAGACCGGAGCGATTGCGGTCGCAACGCTGTTGACACACCGCAATGTTCATTGGGCTGCGGCACTGTGGGCTGTCTCAACCGTGCTGGCTGTCGCCGTGTGCCACGCTGCTGGCGCGTCGCTGAGACGCCATCTGGGAGCGCTCGCACACATTGAACGATCCGTGTGGTGGGTTGCGGGAGTCGCAGGGGTCCTGGGGTACCTGGTCGGTGGGCTGCTGGACGGAGATGCCCTGTACCACACCGCGTACGCACTGAAGCTTCGCGAACTGCCGGTTCCATCACTGTCGAATACGCAGATGTTCGACCGGGCGAGTCCGCACCCGGGCTACCTGGTGCCAGCATTGCACGAGGCGGTGGCCATCATTTCCCTGATCTCGCGGGCATCGGTCCCTGTCGTAATGTGGGTGCTGCCAACGACACTGGTTCCAGCCATGGTGATGGCATTCGCGGGTCTGGGCAATTCGCTCCTACCCGAGTCGGTTCGCTGTCGCGGAGCAGCCACTGCCTGGGCCTTCATGTTCACCACCGTCATGGTGAATTCGGGAACGCCGTTCTGGACAATTTCGGTTGCAATGTGGCCCGGAACGTTGACGCTCTACCTGGTGCTTCCGCTGGTTCTGGTGACCTGGTTCCACTGCCTCGAAGCTGAAACCCGACGCGAGCAGGCCTATGCGTTCGCACTGGTCGTTGCCTGCATGCTGACGATGACGATCCTGCACGTCAGCTACCTGCTGTGGTTCGGCCTTGCTGTCGCCGGACACCTGCTGCTCCGACTCCTGTGCGCTCCGATCACGCGTCGCGAATTTGGGCGGCTTGTCGGATGGAGCACAGCGCTTCTAGCTGTTGCACTCGCGGCAGTTGCCACGACGCTTCCCGCGCTGCGGCTCGTCGGGAGTTTTGGGGAGAAGGCTGGAAGCACAGCCAGTTCACGTGGTGATCTTGAGTTCTTTGAATTGCTGTTCGTTGGCGGAACCACACACTTCCGCCTTCGTGCCGACTACCTCGTCGGCTTTGGCGGAATTACCTTCCTCTGCGCCTGTGGAACCCTGCTCGCAGTACGACACCGTCGCGAGCCGGTCGGAATGTACATGTTGGGAAGCGCGGGTCTGGTCTTCGCACTGACACAGTCACAGCTGCTCTTTCCGCTGGTGGTGGCGGCGATACTCGCCAGCCAGGCAATACGGCTCGGCCAGGTACTGCCCCTGGAGCTTGGTGGTGCGCTTCTGTTCTCCGCGCTGATCGCACTGATGACGTGGGCGTACGAGCGCGACCGACGCCGATGCGCCGATCATTCGGAACCCGGAATTCGATGGCTCGGCGGGGCAATTGCCGTTGCCGTTGCCAGCGTACTCGTGGCACTTACGTGGGGAATCGCTCCACTATCTGGAAGGTTTGGTTGGCCACAGATGCCGGAGTGGCCAGTACGCGCTCTCGGAGCCGCGCTCGTCCTGCTGCCGGCAGCACTGCTCATCGACCGCCTGCTTCGACGAACACCGACTGGTGCCACAACCCCGGCACGATTGGTTCAGATCGACCGCACGGCGCTGCGCATTGCCGTGCTGATCGTCATTATTGGAACAATCCCTGTGCATGTCCGCTCTACCATCATGCTCGCTGAGCAGATATCGGAGCGGTCAACGGACGTCGCACGAATTGACCGCTCACACAGGGAACTGGATCCGGAAGTAGTCAATGAACTTCGCGATCAACCCAGGCAGACCGTTCTGATGGCGCGACCGTTCAAGTCGTTCGCTGCGATGGGACAGGTCCCGATCTATGCCGTCGCATACCCGCTGCAGCACACCCACAATACCGAGCGCAATCTGCGTGAGCAGCGACTGGAAGCAACTCGCGTGTTCTTCCGGCGGGGCCGACCGATGTTCGACGGGTACAAGCTCCGAGTATTGAGCCGCTATCGCGCGGATCTCCTCCTGGTTTCAAGCAACCCTGGAGACCGCCGCGTACGGGCCTTCGTTCGACGACACCCGGATGTCTTCCGCGTGGTGGCAACAGGTCGAACGCAACGGCTGTACGAGATCAACCGTCCCCAGTTGCAGGCGGCAATCGCCGCTACGCGGCGGCCTGCTCGCGCCGCCGGCTGAGCAGGTTCGGCATCCCCCATCGCAACATCCACGCCAGGTAGACAACCGAGGCAATCAGCACGGCAATCGCAGTCGAGGCCGGGGTGGACGATCCCAGCATCACCAGGATGGCAAGCAGCGCGGAGACCAGACATCCAGCGAGGGCGCGCCACTCGGCGAGGCCACCCACCCGTTTGAGGATCAGCGCACCGTGGACGACCGCAGCTGCTGTCGTCCCCACAACCGCCGCCCCGGCGCAGGTGGCCCTCCTGGACGAAGGCCCCGGCCTCACCCTTGGCGCAGAACCCCATGTCCTCCAGCAGCACGGCGACGGTGATGGTGAAGCTGTCGTAGAACTGGA
>CAYNNW010000273.1:0-3797 GCA_964398435.1 uncultured Gaiellales bacterium
CTGCACTCGTCTGCGCCGTTTGGCCGGGCCGGGATCTGGAAAGCTCACGACCATGGGAGAAGCGCTCGTTACAGCCTGGGCACGGGCACTGGCATCCCGCGGTCGAACCCTGGCGCTGTGCGGGATCGCCGGGATGGCACTGACCGTGGTCGTTGCAATTGGGGTGGGCCTCCTCAGCGACGTTGCCGCGGCGCAACTGTTCGGCAATGGCTACGTCCCGGCGCTTCAGGCAACGTGGCTGGCAGCCGGTGCGCTCGTCGCAGTAAACCTGACCATGGCTCAGTGGGCCGCGTACATCGTCGTGGCAGTACCCGGGGAACACCTGGCACGACGCGCGGCCGCTGCTGCTGCCCATGGCGCAGCCGACGCACTGGTGGCACTGCTGCCACTTGCAACAGCACTGGCAGGCGCTGGAATACTTGCCTCGGCCGGGTGTCCGCCTCTGTATCGAGGCATGTATGGGCTGTGGGTGCTCGGACCTGCCGGGGCACTGACGATCCTGGCGCTCGGCGTTGCCGCAGATGAGCGGTCGCACCGTGCCGTGACGGCCGGCGACACCCATCCCGCTCGGCCGACTCCCCTGCTGGTCCGGTCCGCCCGGCTGGCGTGGGATTCGACGATCGGCCCGGCGATGGTGGCGACGTCAATCGTCGCACTCGGCATTGCGCCGACACTTCTCAGCGGAACGTGGCGGGCGGGAATTGCATATTCGTCGATCGTGATGCCACTGATGGGAAGCTGGGCAGCAACCACGGCGCGGTCATGTCGGGATGGACGTACTCAAGCGGATCACTAGTTGTGCCGATACGAGCACAGCACGCTATCTGCAAATGACTCTGTCCATGGAGGGACACATGACAATGCACCAGCCGCACGAGCACGGATTCAGCGCCGGCCATCCGCATGATCCACGTCAGGCCCCTCCGGCTCCGAGCAGCGAGAGCAGCGCGCCTGCCGAGGGCAGCGGTGTCGGATTTCCGGCCGACGAACCAGCACTGGTACTGCAGTCGATGATTCCACTTGGCCAGGCATGCGGCGAGTGGGTCATGCTTCCGGCCGACGGCCAGCTGTCGTGCGAGGTGACCTGGTCAGCAGGCCCGCCGCTGGCACTGAAGATCTGCAACGACGCACATGCCTGGCTGGCCGTTCCTCGGCAGCCGCAGTTCAGCGGCGATGTTGTCGAGATGCCAATGAAGGCTGGCTGGTACTTCGTCACTGTCAGCGACGAATCGCGCAGCGAGGGCCGCCGCTTCAGTCTGCGGGTATGGCCCCAGGCCGCCTCGCGCGCTGCCTAGCAGGCCGGCAACTCCTGCAGATCAGGCCGCTGCCAACTCCCAGCCCATGGCCTCGTAGCCACCACTCTGCATCAGATCCTCGCGCGCCTTGCCGACGCGACGGCGAAGCTCGTTCTCGATGTCGGTATCGGCGGGGTCAGCTGGCAGTCCTCGCGCGGCCTTGACTGACATCTGGTCGCGGTGTTCGACCAGATGCAGGCAGCTGCGCAGGAAGACGCGCCAGGCCTGCCACGCTCCGTGCCGGCGGCCCATTGCAGAGAGAAACATCCCACGGCCATACGCGGGGCGGGCCAGGCGGTTCATGTCTTCTTCGGTGATTACCGACCGCTCAACTTCGTCCGGCAGGATCCGACCCATCTTCTCGTACTGCTGGGCACGCAGCTTGCCACCGACGACGATCCAGACCACGAACGCCGGCACGTAGAACAGGAAGAACAGACCAAAGGTTGCGAAGGGGCTGATTGCGGATGATCCGTTCCACAGGCCATGCAGGAACATCGCAACCCACCATCCTCCGAGGAGGCAGGCCCATTTCTTGAAGCCCGTGCGGGACATGGCCAGGCCAATCCCGATGCCGGTCATAGAGGTGAAGAACGAGTGCGAAAACGCACCCATGAAAGTGCGAACGAGAAATGTGCCGAACACTCCACCTGCGCCCTCTTCGCTTCCCGACATCAGGTAGTACGAGATGTCTTCAATCACGGTGAAGCCGAGGCCGACCATGATGCCGTAGACGATGCCGTCGATCACGCCATGCAGGTGCTCGCGCCGCTTGCGGTAGACGTAGATCACGGCCAGTGCTTTCAGCGACTCTTCGACAAGCGGCGCACCGAATGCCAGAGCAACAAATTCGCCGAAGATGGCCCCGATCGCGGTGTTGAAGAAGACCGCAACACTGGTGGCAACCAGCGCGCCCCAGAGAATGGTGCGGACCAGCAGCCAGACCGGTTCCGGTTCATATCGATCGAGCCAGAGGGCGAATGCGAACACCACCGGAAGCGGCACGAAGCCGAGCACCAGACCAAAGAGGCCGAGAACGACATCGCCGGTCAGGATGCCGATGCCGAGCTCCGCGCCAACGAGCAGAGCGCCGATGCCGGCGAGCACCATGAACAGGATCCCGACCTCGGCCTTCATCGCCGCGATCATCGTGCGGTGCTTGCGGTCGTACTCCAGCAGCTGCGGCGGCACGGGCCGATTGATCACTGCCGCAGGCGCAGGGTCGACAGCAGGAGTGACATTCGGTGCGGGATCGCTCATGCTGCGGGTTGTTTCCGCCCAGCACCCCGGCCAAACAGCGCTCGTCAGATGTTGCGGCACAGGCCGGCTTGCGGGCTCGGCCGCTAGTGGGCGGGCCAGCGACCGGCAGCGGCAAGCACTTCAAGGATCTGTACGGCGTTGGTCGCGGCACCCTTGCGAAGATTGTCGGCGGCGATGAACAGGGCCAGACCTCGATCGTGAACCGGGTCGCGGCGAATGCGACCGACCTGCACGGCATCGTGACCTGCGGCGCTCCGGGCCAGTGGATACGCCGCGGTGGCGGGGTCGTCAATCACCTCGACTCCCGGGGCCGCCTCGAGCGCTGCGCGGCACTCGTCCGGCGACATTGGGCGCGAGGTCACAATGTGCACCGCCTCACTGTGCCCGACCAGCACAGGAACCCGAGTGCACGTGGCCGACACCCGCAGATCGGGGGCATCCATGATCCGGCGGCTTTCGTTGACGAGCTTCAACTCTTCCTTGGTGTTGCCGTCGTCGTCGAACGAGTCGCAGTGCGGAATTACGTTGAAGGCAATCGGGTGGGGATAGACGGATGGTGCGAGCTGCTCGTCGGCTTCCAGGTGGCGGCGCGACTGTTCCAGCAGCTCTTCGATCGCCGCAAGCCCCGTTCCTGACACTGATTGCATCGTTACCACGCGTACGGCATCGAGCCCCGCAGCGGCACGGATCGGCTGCACCACGGCCACGAGCTGGATCGTTGAACAGTTCGGGTTGGCAATGATGCCGCGGTGCTCCAATGCTGCAGCCGCATTCACTTCAGGAACCACCAGCGGCACATCTGGATCCATCCGGAATGCGCTGGAGTTGTCGATCACGACGACGCCGGCCTCGGCAAATCGCGGGGCGTGGTCAACGGCTCTGGCAGCCCCCGCTGAGAACAGTGCTACATCCAGGCCTGTCGGATCAGCGGTGGACAGATCCTCAACGACTGCCTGGCCGCCCGACCATTCGAGTGGGCGGCCCGCACTCGACGGTGAGGCGAATGCCCGCAGGGATGCAACGGGCACGCCCCGCTCGGCCAGCACGCGCAGCATCATCGTTCCAACGTTGCCCGTGGCGCCCACGACTCCGACGTGCAGTGGCCGCGTGCCGCTCCATTCAATTCCTTCGGGGCGCCAATCGCGTGTCAGCAGCGTCACGACACAGCTCCATGGTCGAGCGCGCGACCGGCTGCCATCTCGTCCAGTGAGAATGCCTCGTGCAGGGCGCGCACCGACGTTA
>CAYNNW010000274.1:0-3794 GCA_964398435.1 uncultured Gaiellales bacterium
TGTTCGTTCCGCATGACACCCTGTACCAACAGGCCAAAGGCATCATCGAGCGAGCCGATATCGACGGCGACAACGTCATCGACATGAACGATCAGGCGCAGCGGCAGCATCTGAATTCGTTCTTCCGCACCGGCTTTGACTTCGTCGATCAGATGGGCTGGAACAACGGCGTCGTCAGTGTTCGCGAACTGCGCAACGCATTCAAGTCATACGACGTCGGCGGGAACCCTCAGACCGGCGGGCCAAATCAGGCCCTCGACGGCTTCGAACTCGTGCGCCTGATCCAGGACATCCAGGCGCGGCCGCCCAGCCCATGACCTTGGCATAAATTCAGTTATGACTGATGGGCGGATCTCATGACTTGAGTTCTGGATCACCGCCGCCTAGCCTGCGACCTGCACGATGCAATACAGCAGGGCGCCACTCCCCCCGGTGCGCGCCAGGCCAGGAGGGCCACCGCAGTCATGATCATCCCCACCTCACTGACGCCTGCGATTGGCGCGCCACATGCCGCCCGACGCGACCTGTATCCCGATGGCGCAGGCAAGCTGACCGGCCTGTCGCTCGGCAGCGCCACAACGACGTGGCTGAAGCGCGGCTCACTGGGCACGACCCAGGTCGAGTACGACCTCTACGCCGGCAATCGCGTGGGACCGGCAGAGGGCTGGGCAAGCGCCCGCGACGCGATTTCGGCGGTCGGCCTGCTGACTGCCGCGCACGACACTCCTGCCGCCGCCGTGCTGCGACACAGCGGCCGTTTCTACGGCTACGAGATTCTGGCAAACGACCTGCCGGGGATTCCCCTGTATCTGCACGGCCGCGCTGCTGCAGGCGCACGGCTGCTCGACCTTCAGCTGACATCCCCGGCCGATCCGCTGGTTGCGGTCATCGACGGCCCGATCAGCCGCCTGCCGCTGCGCTGAAGTGATCCCGCCCCTGCTGGGCGAGGAGGATTCCCAGTTCACGAACCTGCTCGACTGACAGGTCTGTCGGCACCTGCTTCTCTGCGGCGTTGGCTCCGAACTGGCTCCCGCGGGCGGTGTATTCACCGATCGTCACTGTCAGGTCGCTCTTGCCCTTGACGACGCTGTTCTTCCAGCTGACGCGTGTGGAGTCGCTCAGCGTCACGCGCCCCTCGTCTGCAAGCGTGAAGAAGTCAGTCGAGCGCTTCGTTGCGTACGACGCGTGGACTCCATCATCAACGCTCGAATTGAAGTGAACACCCTCACGGCGATGCTTGGTGTCGTACCAGATGTACACCGCGTACGAATCCGGGCTGTACTTGCCCGGTACAACGTAGGGAGTGCTGGTCGCGTGGCCCGTCGGCACGCTCGACGGAACCGTCGTGGTGCCCTTTCCTGACCCCGATGTCGCGGTCGTGCCATCGCTCGAACACCCTGCCAGCACGACCAGCGAGGCGGTCGCGACCGCAACCGTGCGACGAATCAGCTTTCCTTGAAGTAGGTGTCCCACTTCTTCAGCTCGTCCTTGTCACCCGAGACCTTCAGCTTGCCCCGAATGAATGCGAGCATCTTGTTCATCTCGCCGTTGGCAATCTTGAGGTAATCCTCGGCACTGGCCTTGAGCGTTGCGGTCGGGTTTGGACCGGTCCCCTCTTTGACCGTCAGCTTCTGATCCTTGATGGTGCAGTACCACTTGCCGCCGCCGGAACCGGAGATGTCGAACTGGAACTTGACGTTCACACCCTTGGTTCGGCTGGGCACGAAACGCTTCTGCAGCGTGGCAAAGCGCTCCTGGACCGTCATGTCCTTGACCGCCTTGCGCGGAGCAACTGGCACGAACGATGTGCTGTGCGAGCGACCAAGACGTCGGCGGCGGAGCTGTTCGTCGCTTCCGGGCACTGCCGGAGCGGTCGCGGTCCGTGCGATCTCGCTGGATCGAACGGGTGAGATGCTGGTCATGTATTGATTTCCTTCCATGACATGACAGATCAGCGCAATGCGCGCTACCTGGGACTTCAGAAGTGTACCCATGTCCATGCCGGGGAAACCGATCGACGGCCGCACGCTCGCCATCGCTTGGCCATGTCCGCCCATAGCGACGGGGCGCCGCATCCGTCCCCATGACCAGATGCAACGCCCCGCAGTATGTGGAGCGGAGCGACCCGCAGCATTTCCCGCTCAGGAACACCACGCGGCCGCTCCGCAATCGCGGTCCGCGCAAGGAGCGCGGGCCCCGAACTTTCAGCTGATGCCTAGCAGCGCTTCTCGGCCCCCTTGCGGCCGTAGAACCACCAGTTGAGCACCAGGTTGAAGGCGTAGAACGCGGCCATGAAGTAGAAGAATCCCTTCATCGAGCCGGTTGCCTCATTGACGTTGCCGATCGCGACGCCGAACAGGAACGGACCAAACGCCGCAATCGCAGCGGTCCAGCCGATCACGCCACCCGCCTTGCGCGGATCGAAGATCATCGGGATCTGCTTGAACGTTGAGGCGTTGCCCAGTCCGGCAAAGAAGAAGACGGCAATCATCGAGTAGAGAAAGCCGTGGAAGTCATCCTTCGAGGTCGGATCCAGATACATGGTCACCACGAGTGATGACACGATCAGACCGAGTGCCGAGATCGTGGTGATCGGCGCGCCACCGGTCTTGTCGGAGATCGGACCACCGATCACACGAATGGTCGCTCCAACCAGGGCTCCGATGAACAGGTACTTCAGCGGGTCAACTCCGAATCCGCCGTACTCGCCCTTGATCATCAGACCAAACGTGCCGGCAAAACCGGAGAACGATCCGAAGGTCATCACATAGAGCGAGGTCATGATCCAGGTGTGCTTGTCACCGAAGATGTCCATCTGCTCGCGGATATTGGCGCGAACCGGAACGCTTCGCAGGAACACCCACGAGAGAACCGCCATCAGTGCAACGGGAAGGATCCAGATGAACAGGGCGTTCTGCAGCCACAGCTCCGGCGGTGCCTTGATCCCGGGCGGTGGCGATGTCTTTGCTGCGGCGCCGACCATGGCAAAACCGATGACCCACGGGGTCAGGAACTGCACGACGCTGACGCCGAAGTTGCCGATGCCCGCTTGAATGCCGAGCGCGGTTCCCTGCAGTCGCTTCGGGAAGAACAGGCTGGTTGACGGCATGAACGACGAGAAGTTGCCGCCACCCAGTCCAGCCAGAAATGCCAGCAGCAACAACATGCCGTATGGCGTATCCGGGTTCTGGATGGCGAAGTACCAGCCAACCAGCGGAATTAGCAGCGACGCCGTTGACAGCGAGACAACTGCACGCGTGCCGAACTTGGGCGTCAGGAATGTGTGGATGATGCGCAGGAATCCTGCCGACAGGCCGGGCATTGCAGCCAACCAGTACAGGTGCCCCTCGCTGATTCCAAATCCGACGAGGTTGAGCTTCGTGACCAGTGCACTGACCACGAACCACGAGGCGAACGCCATCATCAGGCTGGCGGTCGTGACCGAGAGTGTCTTCCACGCCGTGGAACTTCCGCCAGACGCCCAGAACTGTTCGTCCTCCGGCTTCCAGTCCTGGATCCACGATCCTTCGGTCTGGACGCCCGTTGGCGTTGTCGCTTCGGGCTTGGTTGCTACCTGACTCATTGTCAGATCTCCACTTTCGGATAATCGTGGTGTGGGTTGGTCCAGACGACCACCGCAGCCAGCCAGAGAATGGCAACAACGGTGAATGCGCACAGGACCATGAATGTCGTTTCAGGGTCACCGGTCCGCGCCTGTGCCCGGGCGAACAGCAGCGGCAGGACGAAGCCGCCGAGGCCGCCAACCGCGCCAACCAGACCGCCAACGACCCCGA
>CAYNNW010000275.1:0-2588 GCA_964398435.1 uncultured Gaiellales bacterium
GACATCCGTATAGATCTCGCAGACGTCTGCGCCCAACGCCGCCGCGAGCGCCACAGCCGTGACGTCACTACCGCCCCGACCAAGCGTGGTGACGTTGTGCTCGAGTGACACACCCTGAAATCCGGCCACGAGCACAACCTGCCCCTGGTCGAGCGCTGCCCGCAGCCGGTGGGCGCGCACCTCAACGATCTTCGCGCTGCCGTGGGTATTGTCAGTGACAATTCCTGCCTGCGACCCCGTGAAACTGACAGCCTCCACGCCGAGGTCATTGATGGCCATGGCGATCAACGAGCAACTGATCCGCTCACCGATCGACAGCAGCATGTCCATTTCGCGCTCATCGGGGTGATTGCTGACCTCGTGGGCCAGGTCGATCAGCTGGTCGGTGGACTTGCCCATCGCACTGGCCACAACCACAACGCGCGCACCGGCGCGGTGTGCCGCAACTGCGCGCTCGGCGACCGCTCGCAACCGGTCGGGGTCTGCCACGCTGGTTCCACCGAACTTCATCACCATCAGCTCGCCGTCCCGCGCCGCGTCTCCCGCTGCAGCATCGGCATCGGCGTGAATCAACGCGGGAAGCTCGTATCCCGGGTCGTGCGCGACGGTTCGAGTGTCGGATGTATCGGCTGAGCGCATCGCGCTCATGCTACCGGCCGGGCAGTGGTACGGCGACTCTGTCGGCTGATGGGCTTTGGAGCGCAGCTGGCTAGAGCGCCTGTCGAGCGGCGAAGGCACGACCGAGCGTAACCTCGTCTGCCTGGTCAAGGTCGATACCCACGGGGAGCCCGCTGGCCGGCCGTGACACGGGGACACCGGATGCGCGCAGCGCATCAGCAAGATACGAGGCGGTGGCTTCACCAGCCATCGTCGGGCTGGTGGCCACGATGACCTCGGTGACTGCATCGTCGCGAACCCGCTGGAGCAGCTCTGCTATGCGCAGGTCGTCCGGCCCGACGCCGTCGATGGGTGACAGCGCGCCTCCCAGCACGTGGTAGCGCCCGCGGAATTCCAGCGTCCGTTCGACAAGCAGCACGTCTGTTGGCTGCTCGACAACGCACAGGATCCGGTCGTCTCGTCGCGGGTCACTGCACATAGCGCACACGGGAGTCTCACTGAATCCGTGGCAGCGCTCACATCGAATAACGCGGTCACGCACGAGGTCCAGCGCCCGGGCGAGGTCGTTCGCCTGGCCGGTGCCGGTGCGCAGCAGGTGGAATGTCAGTCGCTGCGCCGTGCGCTGGCCAATCCCGGGGAGTCGCGATAGCTCCCTGATCAATAGCTGCATGCTCTCGGGGAGCGCCCGCGACGTATCCATCAGCTACATCATGCCTGGCAGGCCCATGCCGCCGGTCACGGCTCCCATACGCTGTTCGGCGAGGGATGTCGCCATTCGCTGGGCTTCATTGACCGCGGCGAGCACCATGTCCTCAAGCATCTCGATGTCGTCGGTATCGACGCCCGCAGGGTCGATCCGGATTGAGGTGATGTCACCCGCGCCTGTGGCGACGACTGTCACCATGCCTCCACCGGCACTGGCTTCGACCTTTTCCGAGGCAAGCTCCTGCTGGACCTGCTGAACCTGGGCCTGCATCTGCTGGGCCTGCTGCATGAGCTTTCGCATGTCCATTTCGGAATTCCTCTCAGCTGGGGGTCGACAGGCGATGCTATCTGACGGTCATACCTCAGTGGCATCAAACGTACGGCGAAACAGATCAAGCGGCTCGCCGTCAGCGGCCGGTGGTGCCTCGGGAGCGGGAGCTGACGGTGCATGCGGGGCGGGGGCGGAGTCCGTTGTTGCGGGCGGAGTTGGCGGCGCTGTCGCCGCTGCTGACACAGAGACGGTCGTATCCGCGATTGCCGCCGGGGCCGCTGCTGCGGGAGCGGGAGTCGCCGGGGCGCCCGACGCGATGCCGTCAGTAGTGGGCGACAGCGGGTCGACCGTCAACGATGGCGTTGATCCGATCACTTTTTCGACATGACCCAGCAGCTGCGTGCGCAGGCGGTTGGTGAAGGCCGCCGCGATCGGCGATTGAATGACAAGCATCCGACCGTCGAACGATATGGGTACCACCTGAGCCAGCTGGGCTGACAGGGCTGGGTCGGCCTGGGCCGCCGTCAGTACCTGTGGCCACCAGACGGCGAGTGGGTGGGCAACTGTTGGATCAGCAGTCGGTGCCGCAGCGGGCGGCGCCGGTTCTGCCGGCTGGGGCTCAGGCGCGACGGCGGGCGGTTCAGCCGCGGCGGCGGGCTGTTCAGGCGCGGCGGCAGCCCGCGCGTTCGCAACCGGGCGCGGATCAGCAACTGGTGCGGGCGCTGCCACTGGGGCAACTGGGGCCGCTGGGGCCGGCGTTGGCGCTGGGGCGGCGGCGGGCGGCCGGGCCGGCGCTGCAGCCTGAGCGGCAGGGGCCGTTGCGGGCAACGGCTGCCCGTATCCACCGGTGGATGCCCGCTCCAGCATCGCCAATCGCAATGCCAGACCGGGCAGGCCCAGCCCCTCGCATGCGCGCACGAGAGCTGCTTCGAAGGCCAGGCGCGGATCACTTCCCACCCTGATCCGTGTCAGCGCATCACCGAGGCAGTCGATC
>CAYNNW010000275.1:2598-3790 GCA_964398435.1 uncultured Gaiellales bacterium
GGCGAGCAGTCGCTGGTCATCGGCGCGCCCAGCCTGCGCCTGAAGCCGCGCAGCATCAGCAACTGCCAGGGTGGTGACATCGACGCCGTGCTTGACCAGCAGCACATTGCGCAGGTGCGCCGCCAGCTCGCCAGCCAGCAATGCTGGGTCTGCTCCCTCTGCCAACAGCCCCTCGACACGTACCAGCGCCGCGGCCGCACTGCCGTCAATGACAGCCTCGGCAAGATCGTGCAGCGCGTCCTCGGCCACGCTTCCCAGGTATGCCAGCACGTCTTCGAGCGCGAACTCGCGATCGAAGGCAGTCGCCAGCATCTCCATCGTGCCAAGTGCGTTCCGGAAGCTTCCCTGAGCCTGCACCGCAACGCCCCGAAGCGCTGCCGCGTCCGCGGTGATCTGTTCGCGCTGGCAGACCCGCTCGAGCACGCCCACCAGCTCGTCGACGGTCGGAGGAGCCAGCACCAGACGCTGACAACGGTCGCGCACGGTCGGCATCATCTGGTGCAGCTCGGTGGTGCAGAAGATGAACAGGACGTGCTCGGGCGGCTCCTCGATGGTCTTCAGCAGCGCGTTGAATGCCTCGCGGGTCAGCTGGTGGGCCTCGTCGAGAATGTAGACGCGGCGGGTACCGCTGGAGGGACGGAAGGCAACGGTGTCGATGATGCGCTCGCGCACACTGTCGATTCCTCGGCTGCTGGCCGCGTCGATCTCGGCAACGTCCATCGATCGGCCTTCTGCGATTGCGCGACACGACTCGCACTCACCGCACGGGTCGGCCGTTGGACCCTTTTCGCAGTTCATTGCCTTGGCCAGCAGCTTGGCCATCGTGGTCTTGCCCGTGCCCTTGGGGCCTGTGAACAGGTAGGCGTGTGCCACGCGACCGCTGGTTACGGCGTTGCGCAACGTGCGCACGACGCGCTGCTGACCGACGACGTCCTCAAATCGTTGCGGACGGTATGCGCGATACAGCGTGGTCATGGTGCGTCTCATCCCCCGTGTGGTGATCGCCCCACGTTCTGCGGGGCCGGCGCGTCGGGCCGCGATCGCCAACTCCGGCACATGACAGGGTCTCCTGAGAGCTGCTTCCTTCCGGACCTGACCCGATTCAGAGAGATACCATTGCCATCAGCGCCGACGATCGCGGTCCGCCGCGCCGCCCACCGCGCGACTGCCAATTGACAGTCCACGTGCGAAC
>CAYNNW010000276.1:0-3789 GCA_964398435.1 uncultured Gaiellales bacterium
GGGTCGAGGCCCGACGTCGGCTCGTCGAACAGGTACAGCTCGACCTGCGAAGCGAGTGCCGCCACCAGCGCGACCTTCTGACGATTGCCCTTGGAATAGGTGTCGAAGCGCCGACTGGGATCGAGCGAGAATCGTTCGATCAGGCGGGTGCGGCGCTTCGGGTCGATTCCGCCGCGCAGATGTCCGAGCAGATCGATGGCTTCGCCGCCCGACAGGTTTGGCCACAGATTGACTTCGCCCGGCACGTACGACAGTCGACGGTGAAGCTCGACTGCGTCAGTCCAGGGATCGTGGCCAAGCACCGTGAGCGAGCCACTGTCGGCGCGCAACAGGCCCAGAAGCACGCGCAGCGTCGTTGATTTGCCAGCGCCATTCGGACCGAGAAATCCGTGGACCTCGCCGGGCGCGACCTGCAGGTTCAGCCCGTCAAGTGCCCGCGTCGAGCCGAACGACTTGCTCAATCCCTCAATGCTGATCACGTGTTCTGTTGTGGGTGCCATCGCCCCGAGCCTACACCTGCGCACGAGCGGGCGCACAGCGTAGAAACGCCCGCACTGGCTATGAAACGCACCGATGACGGGCACCCGACAATCAGGAGGTCGCTGCGGTCGGGTCGCGCGATCGCACATGGCAGGGTGCCGCACTGAAGGGATCCGCATGTGTTTCTCGACTGAGGCAAGCCTCACTGCTGCCGTGGTGCTGACTGCGGTTGGCACCGCCACCTGCCGCACGACGGGCTGGAGCCGCGCAACACCGCTTGCCGCTATTCCACTTGTCTTTGCAGCACACCAGGCGATGGAAGGCCAGATCTGGCGGGAGCTCGATGCAGCTGGCGGACAGGTGCTCGGCGGAGTTGCCGTGTACGCCTATACATTGATTGCGTATGTGTTGTGGCCACTGCTCGTACCGGCCGCGGTCTGGCTGGTGGAGCCCGACGCACGACGGCGCAACAGGATCGCACTGCTGGCAACGGCCGGCCTTGCCGCTGCACTGTTCTACATCCAGGCGATCGCCACCGGAACCCCGATCGCTATCGACGGCGGTCGCGGCATTCACTACGAACTCGGCGGGGCGCTGATCGGCTGGTTCGCGATTCCGTACGTGGCAGCAACCTGCGGATCGCTCCTCGCCAGCAGCAGCACTCTGCTGCGCTGGTCGGGCGTGGCCTGGGCGGCCGGCGCTGCAACCGCGACCGCGATACGGGACACGGCAATGTTTGCCTCGACATGGTGCTTTTTCGCCGCGGCGACGAGCATCCTCCTGCTTGCCTGGGCCCGCTCAGATGCGCGGGAACCCGCATCCGTGCAACGGTGCTGACAGGCGGCACCGATAACACGGCATTCGATGAATTGTGCAGTTGGGGCACTCGGACAGATCCGGGCAATGGGGGCATCAATGAGTTCAGTGGGGGCAACTTTCAGTGACGGTATTGCGGCAGCGCGCACGCTTGTTCACGACGCAATTTCACAGTCGGAGGGGCTGACGGCGATTGCGCACGATGCCGCAGCAGGCATCGGCTCGCAGCGGCGCCTGGCGGCCGATCTTGCAGTGAGCCCGATGCCGACCGCAGTCACACACATCAAGAATGCGTTGACGGTCGATCTGCCACTGCGCGCGGTGGACGACGCCCGTACTGCGATCGACGAGATCATTTCGGGATCGCACACGATCATGCAGCTCGACGATGATGCGGTCGCACGCGGAACTGCCGACCTTCGCCGAGCCGAATTTCACCTTGACCAGGCAGTGCTCGACGCAACCGACCCGATGCCGGGCGATCTGATGCGCCCCTCTCACCTTGCCGAGAATGCCTACGCCGACGAACTGGCGCAGCGCGCCGACATCCAGACGCCGCGAGCAGCTGCGGCGCTGAAGGGCGAGATCGTGGCTGGCCCCCCGGCCTCGAACTGGGCTGAGGCGATGCAGCACATTTCACAACTGGACGCGACCGCCGGCGGACAGAAGATCTACGTTGGCACCATTCCGCACGACACCGACCCCGCTCTGGACCGGGCGGTCCAGTTCGTTCCCACCTCACCGCCGCATGTGGTTCGAGCCCAGTATGACGAGGGAGTGGTTCGGCGCGCTTTCAGCGACACGCTGAAGAACCATGAGGGCGTGGCAATCTACGATGACGCTGCTGGCGCGCGGTTGGTCCGGGGCACCTTTGAGTTTGACGAATTCGCGACCGCCAGGCCCGCTGCTACTGGCGCACCCCCCGACCTGATCGCAGTCATGATCAAGACGGAATTGGGGAACGTCAAGATTGCCCGCTACCGCTGATCACCGGCGACGCGCATGCTGGGCCGTTTTGCCGGCGCAGTGCGCCCACTGTGGAATTCCCCTATACACGCGCGTGGGTTCATCGGCTAACCTGTAGCCTCTGAGCACTGATCCGACACCGCCGGACACCATTCCCCCGACCTGCGAGGCGACATCATGCCCGATACGACGCTGACTCCCAGCACGCCAACCACCAACGCTGCACTGCGCGCCTGGGTGGACGAGATGGCGGCACTGACCCGCCCGGACGCTGTTGTCTGGTGCGATGGCTCTGCCGACGAGTATCGGCGGATGTGTGAGCTGCTGGAACAGGGTGGCACGTTCAGGCGACTGAACGAGTCGAAGCGCCCAGGAAGCTTTCTTGCCTGGTCCGATGCCACCGACGTGGCAAGGGTCGAGTCGAATACCTACATCTGCTCGGCGGATGAGGGTGATGCGGGCCCAACCAACAACTGGCGCGAGCCGGTCGCGATGCGACAGACCCTCGAGGCGTGCTTCGACGGCTGCATGCAGGGCCGCACCATGTACGTGGTGCCGTTCATGATGGGTCCCGAGGGATCCGACAAGACCAGCGTCGGCGTGCAGGTCACGGATTCACCGTACGTCGTGGTCTCGATGTGGATCATGACGCGCATGGGTGACCGGGCGCTTGCGCATATCGGCGCCACTGGCGATTTTGTTCGCTGCACCCACTCGGTTGGGATGCCGCTCACACCTGGTGTTGAGGACGTGTCGTGGCCGTGCAACCGCGAAACCAAGCACATCGCCCACTTCCCCGAGACCCGTGAGATCTGGAGCTTCGGCTCTGGATATGGCGGCAACGCTCTGCTGGGCAAGAAGTGCCTCGCACTTCGAATCGCCTCGGTGATGGCGCGTGACGAGGGCTGGCTTGCCGAGCACATGCTCATTCTCAAGCTCACCTCGCCGGCTGGGCGGGTGAAGCACGTTGCTGCGGCATTCCCGAGCGCCTGCGGCAAGACAAACCTCGCGATGCTTGTTCCGACGCTCGCGGGCTGGACCGTCGAGACGGTCGGCGACGACATTGCCTGGATGAAGTACGACGCGCAGGGTCGGCTGCGGGCGATCAATCCCGAAGCAGGATTCTTTGGCGTTGCACCAGGCACCGGAAGTGCCACGAATCCGAACGCCATGGCGGCGATCTCGCACGACACGGTCTTCACCAACTGCGCGCTGACCGCGGATGGTGACGTCTGGTGGGAAGGGATGAGCGATACGGCGCCCGACGGCCTGACCGACTGGCACGGCAATCCGTGGAGCGCTGATTCCACGACGCCTGCTGCGCACCCCAACGCCCGCTTCACGGTTGCCGCCGATCAGGCACCGTGCATCGCTGACAGCTGGGACGATCCCGAGGGCGTCGTGATCGACGCGATCATCTTCGGAGGTCGACGATCGACTGTCACTCCCCTCGTTCGCGAGGCTCGCAGCTGGGAGCACGGCGTCTTCATGGGAGCCCCGATGAGCTCCGAGCAGACCGCCGCTGCA
>CAYNNW010000277.1:0-3773 GCA_964398435.1 uncultured Gaiellales bacterium
GTAGTTGTGCTGGTCGCCATCGGCGTTGGCGCATACCTTGTCTCCAGCCGGTTGTTCGGAACGGCGCCCGAATCGTCGTCGACGTCGTCGAAGCAATCGTCGTCAACGTCGGGAACGTCGGCCGGCGAGAAGCAATCAGGTGCAGGAGGCACAGAGGCGAAGGAGAAGACACCAGCGGTTGCGGGAGCCTCTGCGGCTGACACGGCGACCGGCGAGGCCAAGGTCGGTTCGGAATCGGAAGCCGCTGACGTTACTGCCGGCACCACCAAGACGACGGGGGCGACTTCGGGCACGCCGGGAACTTCTGGCGCAGGAAGTACGTCCAATACGGCGAACGATGCTTCAGGAAAGACATCGAGCACCGGATCCACGGAAGATCCGTTCGATCGAACATCCTGAAGTGACACATCACTCCCCTGATTGTGGTGGAACGGTGACAGAACGCCAACAACTCGCGACTACGCCCTCGCCCACGTCCCCGGTCGCTGGTACAGTGGAACGTGGCTCGGCCCCCCGCGAAGTGGATTCCGTCGTTGGGCCAACACTGTGCGACAGGGAGCCTGCGTTCCGCCGCGGCATTGCTTCGGAGGACAGGGCACCCACCTGGAATAACAGGTCCAGTCACACGCCCACTCCGCCGGGGCCGAGCCGTTTCTACTCACGGGTGGCGGTCGTCGCCATCTTGTTGCTCTCCGCAACGGTGTTTGCCGGGTGTGGTGTTCCGTTCATCGGCGGTGATGACGCCGCCGAATCAACTGACACAACGACGTCCACAACGTCGACTCCAGCCACTGGCACGCCCGGGGCAACCGGCACACCGGCAACAGGCGGAACCCCCGCCCCAGCTGCGACAACAGCCGAGGCTGATCCGGATCTGGCTGCTGCCTGTAAGCAGGTGAACTCCGTCGTCGGAAAGAAGGTCGAAACAAGCGACCTGACGCCCAAATCCTTCCTGAAGCCGCTCGGTCGAGATGTTGTGGTGGTCCTCGTTTACCAGCCACAGGCGGTATTCAGTGAAGTTGCGCGCCGGCAGGTCAAGGCTGCCGTCAAGGGGCGCAAGAACGTCACGCTCCTGGAATTCAGGGCCGGTCAGTTCACTGAATACGGTGACCTGCTCGAGCGGCTCTGTCTGTTCGAGCCCCCGAGCGTCGCCGTGATAGCGCGAAATGAGGTATTGAGTTCTGTGTATCGAGGCTATGCCGACTCCGCGCTGGTCGGCTTCTCGGTTGCGGTTGCCGGTCTGATGCGGCCAACGAAGGCACCGGTGCCGAAACCGAAGCCTGCAAAGACAACGAAGCCTGCCTCCTCGTTTGACTCGCTGGCAACTGGCAAGACGCCGACCACGGCGTCAACAACCACGACGACGGCGACGACCGCAACGACAACGGCGACCACAACGACGCCGCCGGCCTCAGCCACGACGCCGCCACCCGTTGCGGCTCCCTGAGCGGTGAACCTCCCTACAATGTCAGCACATGCGATCGCTGGCACACCACGAGCACAAGCCGAACACCGGAGAAATTCCGGACTGTTCTGATCTGGTCGTGGGCGATGCCGGAGGGTCGTGCGGGGTAACGGTACGCTGGCTGCTTCGTGTTGATTCCTCCGGAGTTATTACCGACGCTGCAGCTCGAGTGCGTGGCCCCCGGACTGCCGTCGCTACGGCGAGCGCACTGCGCGAAGAACTGATCGGAGCGCACGTGGTCGATGCGACCCGCGTGGGAATCCTGACGCTGCATCACACATTCGCAGAGATGAGCGCTGGCGATGCGGAGCGCGCGGCCACTGTGGAAGACGCACTGCACGAAGCCCTCTCGACGGCCATTCGCGCGTATTCCGGCCCTCCACAAGGGCAGATCGATGTCATCGTTGCCATGAGTGGCGGTGTCGACAGCGCAGTCGCGCTCCACAGGGTGCGCGCAAGCGGGAGAACTCCCATTGGTGCAACATTGCAGCTCTGGATTGATCCGCAGGCACCTGACGCATCACGCGCGTGCTGCTCGGGCGACTCGGTGCGCCGTGCCCGGAGAACGTGTCATGCAGCCGGTGTTGGCCACGTGATGATGCATCGTGAGACCGAATTCCTCGGGGCGGTTGTTGGTCCGGTCCTGCGGGCCTACGAGCAGGGTGAGACCCCCAACCCCTGCACAACCTGCAATGGCTCATTTCGGATTCACGAGTTGGTTGCACTTGCCGATGCGATCGGTGCGGCCCGCGTTGCAACCGGGCACTACGTTCGGCGAATCGACACTGAACACGGACCACGATTCGCGCGTGGCGTCGACCCAGTCAAGGATCAGTCCTACATGCTGAGCCGCCTGGTCTCCGATCATCGGATCGGAGATCGGCTGGAATTTCCGCTTGGCGGATCGACCAAGCCGCAGGTTCGTGAACAGGCGCGTCAGCTGGGACTCGTTCAGGCTGACACCCCCGACAGCCAGGACATCTGTTTCCTGGGAGGCGGCGACTACCGTGAGTTTCTCGCCCGATCGCGGTCTGCAGGGCCGGCCGGCACGGTTGTCACCACCGACGGTGTGACGCTGGGGCAACACGATGGTATCGCTGGCTTCACGGTGGGACAGCGTCGTGGACTGGGGCGATTTACTTCCGGGCGTCCCGTTGCAGGCGATGGGCCAACGTACGTTGTCGGTGTTGACGGCACCAGTGGCACGGTGGTGGTGGGTAGCGAGCATGATCTCGTTCACCGCGACGTGCCGTTGAGCGACCTGCGACTCGCGCCAGGGGTAACACCAGGCGACCTCGCTGACATCGTCATGCAGCCCCGGCACGGTCGTCAGTCCGTCGTCAGATGTTCCGTTGCCATCGACGGGGATACGGCGGTTGCACGGGTTGCCGACGGCATGCGGGCGCCGGCCGCCGGGCAGGTCGCGTGCCTGTTCGGCGACGACGGGACCGTGCTCGGATCAGCCGTCATCGCCGTGGCACATCTGATGGGTGACCTGCCGACGCGGTAGGCTTGCACCTGTTGCGCGGGCGTGCGCACATGCGTGCGGCGCCGTCGAGGAGGGACCAGATGGACTATCAGGACGAAGACGCACGTCGTGGCCGCACAAGTGGTCTGGTCGGCGCCATCGCGCTGGTCGTTGCCGGTGCAGCGATCGCTGCTGGTTCGGTGTGGGCCGGGCAGCAGCTGGGCCGGTCAGCGGCCGTTGGCGCAATGTGGATCGGGCTCGGATTTCTGTTCGTCGCGCTCGGACTGGGGCTGCTGTATTCGTGCTTTCGCCTGGGCCGCCTACTGCGCGCCGCTGAGCGTGAGCTGCATGCAACCATCGACGGCGTGGTGCCGTTGATTGCGAAGGCCGGCGTCAGTATGGACACCGTCAACGTGCAACTGCAGAAGGTCGACATGATGCTCGACAGCGCCGTCGACATGACTGACTCGCTCGACACGTCGGTTCGCGCTGTGTCGCTCGCGATCTCCGAACCGGTCAAGCATGTGTCATCGATGTTCGCCGGGGCCGCTGGAACCGTGGGCGGGCTTCGCGACCGCATGTCGTGGTTCGATGAGGAAGAACGTGATGATGATGCAGACTCCCGGTCAGAGGCTCAGACGTCTGGCGAGAGTTCACCGTCGGCAGGGGCTGACGGAGAATGAGTCGCGATGCCGAGAACGAACCGGGTGACGGAGCGTCGCCCTTTCGGTTGATGGCCGGTGCCATTGCAGGAGCGCTCGTTGCAGGTGGAGCGCTGCGTGCCCGACAGGTATCGAAGGTGCGAGGGCTTCCGATCACCGACGTACTGCTCAGCGCGCC
>CAYNNW010000278.1:0-3768 GCA_964398435.1 uncultured Gaiellales bacterium
GTTACTGTCGTCTGGGTAGGCCACGCCGACGGAGCCATTCCCATGGAACGTGATTACCACGGCGGGCCGGTATGGGGTGGAACGTATCCCGCAGAGATCTGGGCTGACTACATGCACAGTGCAGTCGGCAAGCGAGGACGCCGCTCGTTCTCGTTAAGGAAGCCAAAGTACGTCAGCGTCTGGATCGACGAGCGCACCGGACTGGTTGCCGACCAGTGGTGTCAGCGGGCACAGCGCCAACAGTTCATCACAGGGTTGGAGCCAAAGCGGCACACAACGGGATGCCCGAGCCGGCTACGCGCAGCACCGGATGTCGAGCAGATGCGTGCTACCGACGCGAAGCGCCTGCTGCGTAAACAGGGGTTTGCCGTGGAGATACACCAGGCAACGTGGTCACCTCAAGCATCCAATGCAGATGTTGTGATCGAACAGTGGCCTGCTGCGGGGGTCACACTCTCACGTACCGGCAGCGTCGTGTTGACCGTTGGCAACCCAGCCCGCAGACCCGAGGATGACACCAACGACACAACGGACTCCGCTGGTGACACATCGCGCACTGACACATCAGGCACCCGTACCACGACCAGCTCGACCACACCAACCACCACAACGGGCACAACCCCAACTCCGCCGACTCCGCCGTTGCCCCCCGCCGGGACGTAACGATCAGAACGGTCGTGACAGCCAGCGCCGATCACCCGTACCGAACCGCCACTGCAGATCTTCTGCCTTGCTGATCCCGATACGCGGACCAATCCGGATCGGCTGTTCGTGCCCGGTCACGGTCCCCACGAGGATGACAGGGCAGGCGGCTCCGGTGCGGTCGGCCCGTGGACCGGCTACCCAGGAGCCATTGTCCGTGCTCGAAATTCCCAGGGCCTGAACCAGACGTGCTGGACCGCTGCACAGCTCGCTGTCGCGTGGAATCGCTCGTGCGGCACGAGCTGCCCGCATCTCCTCGATCCCACGTTCAGGCCGTATTGCTCGAATCAGAACCGCTGCTGCGATGCCTTCAGGTTCACAGACGACGTTGAAGCACCAGTGCATGCCGTATGTGAAGTACACATAAGCGGTGCCTGGCGGCCCAAACAGCGCATCGTTGCGCGGTGTCCGGCCGCGATGTGCGTGGCACGCCGCCTCTCGCTCGTGGTACGCCTCAACCTCGACAATGGTGCCGCCGCGCCCCCGGCAGATCAACTGATGACCGATAAGCGAGCGGGCTACCTCGACCACATCCCGCTCGAAGAACTCCGCGGGAATCACTGAACCGGGCCTTGTCACGCAACTCCGGGCAATGCCGGGCCGCTCCCCGCTCCCACAGTGGATCCGGCCCCCTGAGCAAACGCTTCCAGCTCAAACGCCCTGGCCATCCCCTGCGACGACGGGTTTCGCACCTGCACCCATAGCCACCCCGGCTGAACCGAGATTTCGATGGCCTCCGGGCTCTGCGACGGAATGCTGCCGGGAAGCCACTGACCGTCGGCTCCGCAGGCATGAAAGTCGATCGGCTCGTCGTCAAACCATCGCAGATGAAACACCATTCGTCCGCCCAGCGGATTCCACATCCACTCTCCGATGGTGTCTGTCGGGTTGAGAATTCCGCTCACCTCGCCGGTTCGAACAAGGCCCGCCGGTGGCTCCAGGCGTCCTCCGCCGAGAACTCCCTTGCCGCTTGCTTTGTCCTGCTCCCACTTCTTTTCACGCACCACCCGATTGCTCCCGAAAACGTGCTCATGGATCGCCACCGTCAGACACACGGCGATGACGTTGGCGAGCAGGCTGCCCACGATGCCACCAATTCCCCAGGTCGGGACAACCAACCCGAGGACGATCGGGACCGCAGCCATGAGTGGCAACATTACGAGCAACGAACCCAGGATCGCTCCGGGCGCTCGGCTCAACATGACCAATGCTCCGTCCGTTCCCCAGCGGGACGACTCCAGTGTTAGCGACGCAGAGGCGAGCATGACCAGAAGGCTGCCGAGCAAGAGAACGAAGATCCCGATCGACAGTGAAACCGGATCACCGCCGGAGGCATAGATCATCCAGTATCCGGGTCCCATGATCAGCACGGCCTGGGGCACAAGTTTCGGGAGCAGACGAATTGTCCCGTCGTTACTCGAGCTTCCCGCAGCACGGATGCCGGTCAGGTAGGTCACGACCAGCCCACATACCTGAAGTGCTATCAGCAGGATGACGCCGATTCCAAAGACGTTCGGGCCACCGGGCCCGCCAAAGCTCTGCATGATCCCGACTACCGTCAGCGCATAGGCTGCAAGCCATGTAATTCCGACCAGGACGACACCGTACATCAGGAAGATCGCGACCAGCACGATTGCGCTCTCTGCAAAGATGCGTGCGGTATTGCGAAGGATGCTGACCATTGGTGCGCTCAATCGATCATCGGCATCCGATCGACGCGCCTTGATACCGGGGACGCAGTCGCGCCCTCGGCCGCATTCGGTCAGACCTGCTCGCGAATGGCCGCGTCGAGCTCCTCCGCGACCCGCATCTGGGCAGCAGGTGACAGCTGTGGGAACATCGGCAGTGCAAGCGAGCGCGCCGAGATCGATTCACTGACGGGGAACATTCCCTCTCTATACCCGAGTTCGCGGTACATCGGCTGGAGGTGGATGCTGGGAAGGTACGGCTTGCATTCGACGCCGCGACCGTTCAGGCGCTCCATGACCCGATTCCGGTCGATGTTCTCGTCGAGCACGACCCAATAGACGAACCACGATCGTTCGTCGCCAGCACGCTCAAGCGGCGTCGTGACGTGGGGGATGTCGGCGAGGAGCCGGTTGTACTCAGCAGCCACCTGTGCCCGCATTGCCAACATGCGCGGCAACTTCTCCAGCTGGGCAACTCCCAGCGCGCTCGCAACATCACTCAAGCGGTAGTTGAATCCAAGCCGATCGTGCGCGAGCCACTGGCCACTGTCCGCACGCCCCTGATTTGCGAGCGATCTCCACTGCTCGGCAAGATCGTCATCGTCCGTGACCAGCATCCCGCCCTCGCCAGTGGTCATCTGCTTGTTGGCGTAGAAGGCAAAGACCGCGGGATGCCCGGACGTGCCGACCATCTGCCCGTTCGAGCGAGCGCCGAGTGCCTCGCACGCGTCCTCGACAATTGCCAGGTCGTGCGTGGCAGCCAGTGACTCACACGCTGGGATGTCAGCTGCGAGGCCAAAGATGTGAACAGGCAGAAGTCCGCGCGTCGCCGGCGTCATTGCGGCCGCAACCGCGTCAGGGTCCAGGTTCAGGGTCTGCGGATCGATGTCTGCGAACCGGACGGTCGCGCCGCAGTAGCGAACTGCATTGGCTGATGCGACAAAGCTGAACGGAGACGTGATCACCTCGTCTCCAGGCCCAAATCCTGCGGTGAGACATGCCAGGTGGAGACCCGCGGTTCCGCTCGATACAGCGACGGCATGCTTCGTGCCGACGAATTCCGCGAATGCCCGTTCAAACCGAGACAGCATGGGCCCGAGGCTGAGGCGTCCAGACTGGATGACCTCGGTGACGAGCTCGATTTCCCGCCCGTTGAGGAATGGCTTGGCCAGCGGAACGACCGAACCGGATTCAACCTGCTCGATCTGCTCGCTTGTTGCCGCTTTCATCGCCATATGTGTCAACGCTCCGGATTGGGGAATTCCCTGCACTTGCAATGCCTTATAGGGAAGTACAGCCTACCAGCCGAGCGACTGTTGGCGTTGAGATTGTCGAGCCGGATGCGCTGTGGACCGGTGGCTCCCCTTGATCTCGTACG
>CAYNNW010000279.1:0-3757 GCA_964398435.1 uncultured Gaiellales bacterium
ATGGGAGCCGAGCACACGCCAATGCCGTGGGTGATTGACGAATCTGCCTGAGCTGTCGGGCCGCTGCCTACTGCTGCCTACTGCTGCACGTCGCGCACGACGGAGCCCTCCTGCAGATGCTGGCGCTGCAGGGCAAACACTTCGCGGGCGACCTTTTCTGAAAGGTCATCTCCCAGATCAACGTATTCGGCGCCAATCCGTCGGCCAGCAAGAATCGGCGCAGAAAAACGCACCACGAAAGCGGCTTCAAGTTCCCAGGTGGGAAAGCTGACGGTCAGGCGCCCTGATTCGCCAACTTCGACGGGCAGCCGGGTGGTGAATCCCACGCCGGTTGCAGAGATGTCGCGGCATCGCCCCTCGAATCGGGGATGCCCCTGAACATGCACGACAATGGGATAGCGCACGCTGATGCGCACATTGTCACGCCGCTGGCCGCTGACATCGGTCATGGGAGTGTTCTACCCATCAACTGCCAACCGTATAGCTGCTTCCTCAGCGAATCGTGCTCTTGATGGTCTCGGTCACGGGCACTGCCACAACCGTCTTGATTGGGTCCGTTGAAGAAGTAGTCGTGGTCGTCGAGGGCGGGTTCGACTGCCGCGTTTCCCATCGCGATCCGTCAACCACGGTACCAATGTGTGAACCGTCGACAATCTGACCGTCATTTGTCGTTCCACTGGATGTGGTGGTATCCGTACTGGTCGATGTGTCGTTGGTCGGCATGCTCTCGCGCGTGTCCCACTGCGTTTTGTCGCCATCATTTGTTGCTGGAGGAGGCTGGGTTGTCGAGTCGCCGCTGGTCGGCAGCTTGGATCCGTCGCCTTCAATGCGATCCCCATTGCGAATGGTGGTGTCCTTGGTACCGTCAGTTGGTGTCGAGCCATCGCCGCCCGGTGCTGGGCCGCCTGAGCTCGGGGCATCATTGAATCGGCCAGGGTCGCCGCCGTCGGAGCCACGCTCACCGTGCGGCCGATCTCCGTCTGGGCCACTCTCGGGTGTGCCTGCTGCAACGACATCGTCCATCGCATCCTGCACACGACGGTCATCGTCGGTTCCAAGTGGCGCGCCCGCATCTGCAGGCATTCCACCTGGGCCGGCGGCTGGATCGGATGCGTTCGGGTTGTCGATTCGACGCTCCTCACCGGCGGTCAGGTCGACTGCAGGTGCATCAGCATCTGTGCGGTCCAGCACAAAGACGATGCCGTGTTCAACGCTGACTGACGAGAACTCCGGTCCAACCTCGACCGTGAATGCGGTGCCCTTGACCATTGCAACCGCGTCAGGCGTCTGCACGGCAACGTAGCGCACCCCGTCCAGGTGCTCGACTTCAGCCGCAAGCTTGACGGTCTTGTTGCGCTGACGATTGACACCGATCGTGTTCAACACGCGCCCTTCACCAACGGTGCGCTTGGATACGGTGAAATCCGTTCCAGTGAGCGTCAACGTTCCGTCGAGTTCCGAGTTCTCGGTGGCGTGCACCTGCATGGAAATTTCGCCGCGGCTGGCGTCCACACGATCGCCGTCCATCAGTGCCTCGCCGCTCACCGCGGGGCCGCCATTGACGCGAACCCGCCCCGACGTCGACACATCCCAGGCCGTGGCTTTGGTTCGCGCAACCACACGGAACGTGGTGCGCTTGTGGGACGTACCGAACATCCCACTCGTCGATACGTCGAGGATCACTCGACCCGATTTCGGAGCCGTGAACGCAACCGCGCTTGATGATCCTTTCGCCAGTACCGTGCCGCCACCGCTGCGCGCCGTCCAGCTGACGTTGTCTGTCGATCCGCCACTGATTCCGGCGCGTACCTGCGATCCGCTCACAACGCTGACGCTGGAGCGGCCGATCGAGGCGGACCCGGAGCCGGACGTTGCCAGCAGCATCGCTGACATCGCAATGATCACGGCGATCAGCATGAACGCCGCTGGCACGACCCATCCGGGGCGCACAGGTGCGTGCTCGCCGAATTCAACGTCCGGCAAGTCGGCATACGGGTCCATGTGCCCTGAATACATACGTTATGTATCGGCAGAACCTTAAGGGGAATCTATGAAAGGTTCTGTAAATGTCGTGTTTCGCTGCATTCCGTCAATGACTACACGGAAGGCACATCCATGATCATCACCTGCGGGCCACGAAATGGCCGAAAATCCACAGCCCAACCGGGATTCCCACCAGCAACAGCCAAACGATCACGGCCTATGACCCTGGCCGAGCACGTCGAGCGCGTGTTTCAGGTCTCCTGGATGCATTGCACCCCAGAGACGATTGCAGTGCGTCGCAGCGTCTATGACCGGCGTATCAAGCCACACCTCGGACATCTCACCATGAGCGAGATCACCGTTGACGTGGTGGAGGACTGGGTGAATCAGCTCGTGATCGAGGTGGGCCGCACCAGCATCATGGAGCAAGCCTTTGACCTGTTGAAGTCGATTCTGTACCTGTACACCCGTCGTCGTGGCCTGGCAAACCCCGCAACCCTGATCCCGCACCCTCGCGACCCAGCTCGGCCCCGGCGGCGAGCCCGCGACAAAGTCATCACCCCAGAGCAGTACCAAAAGCTCCTGAAAGCGTGCAAACAGCCGTACCAGCGTCTACTGATCCGTACCGCCACCGAAGCGGGCCTCAGGATCGGGGAGATGGCAGGCCTGCAACGCCGCGATGTCAACCTCACCGAGTGCACCCTGCGCATCGAACGACAAGGCCACAGTCACACCACCAAAGGTCGGAAGGGCCGCACCGTCGCAATCCCCACAAGCCTCGCCAACGAGTTTCGCCGGCACATGAAAACCATGATCCACCAAAGTGATGATGCCTACATCTGGTGCGGCAGACCCGGCCCGAACAAGCACGCCACCGACAACCGGCCCTACAGCGCCAAGAGCCTCGCGAACATCATCTACCACGCGCAACGCCACGCCGGACTCGTCAACGCTCAAGGAAGACCTATCACCAGCGCCCACGGCCTACGAGCCACAGGCGCCACCTGGAATGCTCAAGCCGGAACTCCGATCCATACGATTCAGCACCAACTCGGCCACACCGACATTCGCGTCACCCAAGAAAGCTACCTAGGAAACGCCAGCGCAGAAGGACTAAAGGCATACGCGGCAGTGTTCGACTAGCCCAGGGAGCCAAGAGGTTGATCGGGGTTCACAAAGTGCAAAACGGCACGTCATCGCGCCGGTGTCAGGTGTGGCCTTAGCCCATAGACTGCTTCCACCGGCACCTCAATACCTATTACCAAGCCGGTTGCGGTCACCCATGGTTTGACCATTGCGAGGGCCATCGAACCGGCGGGTGGTTCAATCGTTGCGTCCTCGGTTTGCACGCCCCGAGGTAGATCTTCGGGTTCGATCACACGGTCTGCAACGAGCGGCCCATCATCAAGTGGTCTCAAATCGACCACCCACGAATCGCCAAGGTCAAACACTCTTCGAGTCACCCAAAACTCAAGTGCACCATCCGGACTCAACTCCGGCAACCGGTCACGCCACAAACCGACGGCTTCTCCCACACAATCAACTAGATCCACTCCCGCCACCTTCTGACACCGGTCGTCGAGAAACACCGACACCATCCCGTCGTCGGGCTCAGAACCCCATTCCAGAATCATGGTCCACGGCTCAAACCGGTTTCGCCAGTCGTAAAATCGATAACAAAGCCACTCCCAAAGCGTGACATCAATCTCGACATCGACGTATCCCGCTATTTTCGAACCTGACTCCACTCGACACCGTACTCCTTCTTGCTACG
>CAYNNW010000280.1:0-3752 GCA_964398435.1 uncultured Gaiellales bacterium
GAAGCCCACCCATTTCGCTGTTATGGGACATTGCAACTACCTGCCGACGCAAATCCGCTCAACCAGATGCGCGCAAGTGCCGACACAGTTCGGTGTCTCATACTCTGCGGACCCCTGTGCCCCGGCACACGGGTGCGCATGCCAGGGGAACGCCACACGCCATGACATCAACCGATAACCGATATCCGGCAGAAGCGATTGCACCGCCCGCGCGCAATCGTGAACGCGGTCAGGCGACGGTCGAATTCGCATTGGTGCTTCCAATTCTGATGCTGGTTCTGCTCGGGATCTTCGAGTTCGGCGACGCGTTCTGGAAGTACCAGCAGCTATCAGCGGCTGCGAGCGAAGGGGCCCGAACGGCGATCGTCAGTCGCAACGACGCCGATCCTGACGCAACGGTGACCGCCGCAGTCGAAGCCGCTGCCCCCAACCTCGACGAGGACCAACTTGACGTAGCTGTCAACTCATCGTGGGACCCAGGCGACCCGGTTACCGTCACGGTCACCTACCCCGAATCAATTTCGATCATGGGAATCGAGTTCTTTAACAGCGATCTGACCAGCACACGTACGATGCGTGTCGAACAGTGAGACGGCCCACGAATGCCCACGCAATGTTCAGCCCCATATACGTCCTCATCATCAAGTGAACACCGCCGGTGGGGTCTCTACGCGGACGAGCGCGGACAGACACTCGCCATGACAGCGGTCTTCATCATCGTGGTCTTTGCGTTCGCGGCCGTGGTTATGGACGGCGGGAGCTACCTGCTTCAGCGTCGTAACATGCAGGGATCTGCTGATGCCGCCGCACTTGCTGGTGCCCGGGCGCTCGCGTCAGGGGGATCTGCGACGTCGGTGGCCCGATCGTACGTGGAGACGCAAAACGCCTCAGATGAGGCCCAGGTTCAGTCGATCGACACGACTGGTGGTAATACCATTACTGTCACGGTCCACAAGGACGGCGGGGGCGAGTTCCTTCAGGTTCTTGGACGAGAGTCTCCAGATATTTCGGCAACCGCTACGGCCAAGGTTCGAACGATGGGAGCCGCCTCCGGCATGCTGCCAATGGCATTCATGCGCGGCTCGTATACCACTGGCACAAACTACGAAGTGAAGTTCGATGGGACCGCGGGGGGCAATCGAGGTGCGATTGCCCCCAAAAACACTCCACCTACGTGCAATAACTCCAATGGAGCAGCCGATTTTCGAAATCTGATCAAGGGATCCGCGCACGGTGGGTTCGATGCATGTGCACACGCCATTGGATCCACTGACGTAAATACTGAGCCAGGCAACATGTCCGGTCCGACCCGGCAGGGATTCGATGATCGCATGGGCGGAGACACCGACGGGATCAACGACGTATTCGAATACGACGCCGATTCAGGGCGATGGATCGTACTCAAGCCCGACTCTCCCAGAATCGCCATCGTTCCAGTAATCGAGAACACCAACGGCACCGCTACTTGGCCCAATGGCAAGAAGGCAATCAGGATTCTCTCGTACATCCTCTGCTATGTTGGGAAGACCGGCACAGCTGGAAACCCCGCATACACCAACAACGGTAAGAGCGTCTGGGTTACGCCGCTCAAGGCAATCCTTCCCGAGGACTGGGACAAGCCTCTCGTGGATTACGATCCGAGCAATGCGTCGGCAAGCGATGCCCCCCTTGTCATTAGCTTGACCAATTGAACGTGGCCCGCAAGTTCCGAGGAACGTTGGTGTCATACATTCGTATGGGGGAGGACTGTGTGCAACGCGATCGATCCGATAGCGGCCAGACAACCGCGATTGTAGTCGTTTTCATCGTCGCCGTATTGGGATTCGCTGCCGTGGTAATGGACGGCGGAAGCTACCTGCTACAGCGACGAAACCTGCAGGGATCAGCAGATGCTGCCGCGATGGCGGCAATCCGCGAAATTCCAGCCAGCGGATCGCCCGAGACGACTGCCGAGGACTATATCCTTACCCACAATTCCGGCGATGGGGTCACCGCATCAGGGATTAATGTTGACGTCGGAGCCGACTCGGTCGATGTGACGGTTTCGAAGGGGGGCGGCGGCGAGTTCCTGGAGTTGTTTGGGCGAGACGCGCCCGAGATCAGCGCAACTGCATCCGCGAGTGTGCACCTCCTCACTGGCGGTACAGGCATGCTGCCAATGGCATTCATGCGCAATTCCTACACGCTTGATGCGCAGACAAACATCAAGACTGACAACACACACACGGGTAATCGCGGACTGATCAAGCCTGACAACTCGCCCCCGACGTGCAACAAGTCAACCGGCGCGTCTGACTGGGAACATCTTGTACAGGGGTCAGATCATGGCGGAGTTGACTCGTGCGCGTACGCCATTGACAGCATCACGTTGAAGACCGAAACCGGCAACAAAGCGGGACGCACTGACGAGGCCTTTGATGGTCGGCTCGCCGGAAATACCGACTCATTCAACGACGTATTCGAATTTGACCCGAGCGTTGACTCATATGTCGTCAAGAAGCCGGATTCACCTCGCCTCGCGTGGGTACCCGTAATCGAGGCGCTCGATGGGTCAACGACGTGGCCGAACGGAGCGAGTACCACGGTGCGGATCAAGTTCTTCATCTTCGTGTACATCGGTGATCGCGGTAACGCACCAACGTATCCGGCCTATGGCGACCACGGAAAAGAGATATACGTGACTCCCGTTCGAGCCGTCATGCCGCAAGAACTACAGGATCAGGACCTGGCCGACTATGACCAAGCGACCGCCGACCAGGGTGCTGGAATCGTATTCACTCTCGACCGCTGATTCGGGGTGAGCCGGTGTCGTTCCGCCGGGATTGCTGCAGTGCAGTTCCCACCCGCTTGCGGTGTCGTAGTTGATGGGGTATTGCAGTTGGTTCAACACTCCATGATTGGCTCGTGAATCGTTCGCCTCGGCCCGACTTTCTACAGGCACCCGTACCAGTTGCCGATGTCGGTCTCGGACCGCGGCGTCATGCATTGCGCGTGACTCGGGCCACCAGAAAGACGCCGACCAGATCGAGGAATTCATGAGCACCTCAGTCAGGAACCTGATCATCGCTGTGGCACTTGGCCTGATGGGCCTTGTCCTTGCTTCGTCATGGGTGAAGGGCCAGCGATCCGATATCCAGAAGGGGAACGAGCCGGTTACGGTGCTCATCGCCAAGAAAGACATTCCTGCTGGCACGAGTGCAGCCTCGCTGGAAGAGGGCGGCTTCATCGAGGAGAAGACCGTTACCAAGGATGATGCGGCCCCGCAGGCATTGGGTGCGCTCAAGGGCGTTACCAAGCTTTCGACTCGTGTCACCGTGTACGAGGGTGAACAGCTGACCTCGCACAAGTTCGAGCGTGCGGCGAGCCTGAATGGTCCAGATCAGATTCGCGGCACCGAGCGAATCGTCTCGGTTCCCGTGGGACCGTCGCAGTCTGTTGCCGCAATGATCAAGCCTGGCGACCGAATCGACATCATGGCTTCGAACAAGTTCCGGATGAAGGATCAGGCCGGTGAGGAGATTCCGCTGACCTGGGTCGTTGCGCGCAACGTCGAGATCCTGCAGACCCCGGACAGCCTGACCCCCGTTGAGGAAGGCAAGGCCCCCGAGCCAATCGAGGCAGACGACGACCCGAAGGTCTACACCGTCAAGGTGTCTGACCAGGTCGCACAGCGCATTCTCTGGGCTACGTCGTTCGCAGATGCCAACAAGCTCTGGCTGATGCTTCGCCCAAGCTCCAGCGATACCGAGACC
>CAYNNW010000281.1:0-3741 GCA_964398435.1 uncultured Gaiellales bacterium
CAAGGGCCCGTCGTTGCGAGCGCAATGACCAGTGACGGCGTCACATTTTCCGAGGAGCCGGGCGAGCGCCTGGCACCTGGCGTTCGCGACACAATTCTTGAATCGGACGTCGTGAGGCTTGCCAACTCATCGTGGCGCATGTACGTCGGCGATCAGGTGCCGCGCGACAGCACCGACGGATTGCAGTTCACTGAAGTGGCCGGTGCAGGCGCAAGCGTCCCCCATACCGACACTGTGCGTGACGGCGCAACGTTTCATCAGATGCGCTGCGAGTTCGGAACCATTGAACGCCACACGTCAACGGACGGGCTCACGTGGACAAAGGTTGACGCGATGCCTCAGTCAGTGGGCTTCGTTCAGTGTGATCCGTCACTGCTCAAACGCTCCTCTGGGTGGATGCTCGCGTACAAGGTGCAGCAGACCATCAAACGATAGCCCTCGGCGGGTGTCGCGCTGCGGACCAGGTATTTGTTCGTCGTCTACCGCTACTCCATGTACATGGCGCCGTCATCGAACGATTCAGGAATCTGGATGTAGCCGCGCTTGACGGGGTAGCCACCAATCGGCTCAGGCATCGCACAATGCGGAGCGACGATCAGGCACCGTGGAACCGGACGCACCGTCACCAGATAGAACCTGTCTGGCCCACAACCGATTGCCATGCAGCGCGCCAGATTTGGATTGCTGGCGGAATCCGGGAACTGGCTCATGCAGTCAAAGTTGACTGTGCCGGTAACGTATCCGAGCACCTCGGAGTTGGATGCGTTGTAGCGCCGAACCGGCAAGGCGCGGCCACTGTTGATACTGATACCCGCAGCGCCTCGTTCACATCGCCATCCGCCAACTGCGTTGCTGTGAATTGCATACCAGCTGCCACGACTGTATGCCCAGTGCCAGGAGCCACCATAGGGGTGCAGCCAGACCGGTGCTCCGAATTCGAATGAGGCCCTGCTCCAGCCACGCGGCGACCACTTCCACGCCTCAACACGCGTGAGGCCCATTGGGACGTTTTCGCCCTGCGGATACATCGCAGTGCCCCAGCCCTTGTAGTTCGCGGGCGCAGCGGCCTGTGCCGGTGGAGCAACGATCGAAAAAGCCAGCAGGATGCAGAGCGATAGCACGATCGCGATCAACAACCTCGCGTGTCGAACAACTCGACCAGTCAATGCATCCATGCGCCGTCCCTTTCCCACAACGAGATACCCTCACCTTCAGTGGGCGACGAAACACACGATCTGTCAATGGAACGGCGACTCATCCGGCGAATAGCCGGATGAACCTCGTCGCTAAACGGTTGCTGCGTTGCTGGAACGCCGGCGTCGCAGGTGCGCGCTCGGCGATACTCCATACCGCCTCGAATACTCTCGACTGAACTGGTTCGCGGTTGAGTATCCGACCTCAAGTGCCACGCCGGTCACGGTTGCGTTGTCGGCTGCAAGCAGGCGTCGCGCTTCAAGTAGCCGAAGCTCCTTTTGATATTGCAGGGGCGTGCTCGATGTAACCCTGCGGAAATGATCATGTAGTGATGATCTGCTCATGCCGACCGCATCCGCAATGTCGTCTGTCGACACCGGCCGGTGAACGTTGTCACGTATGAATGCAATCGCGCGGGCAACAAGACTGGCACTGGCGTCTGTGTCGAGCATGTTTCGCAGAGTCGCGCCGTGGGGTTCGAGCAACAGCCGCAAGTACACCTCGCGCAAGACCGTCGAGGCCAACACGGCCCCTTCGCGACCAGCGTGATCGAGTGCCAGGTATCGCCCCAGAGCGTCAACGAGATCGTCGCTGGCTGGTGCGCTCGATAGTGCGCTTTCGTTACCGCGCGCGAAACGTGTGTGCGCGTCGTCGACCTGTGTGCGCAGATTGCGCAGCTCACCAAAGTCAAGATGAAGGATGTAGGCGACGTACGGCTGCTCGGCTGTTGCAGCTGTGATGGTGGACGTCACCGGCAGATCATGGCTCACAATGAGCGCGTCCCCGGCCGCCAGCTCCACGGTCGTGTTTCCCGACACAACCTTCTTGGATCCATGGAGTATCAGGCACAGCACTGGCTCGTACATCGAGCCGATGATCGGTGTGGATTGCGTGCTTCGAATCAGCAGCAGCCCCTCGGTAGGCGTTGCCGTTTCATACCGCCCAAGCGGCTTTTCACCGAGCGTTCTGGTCGCCAAGGCGTGCACGTCATCGATGTTCATGTGCTGGCTCCTCCACGGTGGTCATCATAGTGACATCCCTGCGCTGGGGGCCGGTGGCCTGGACGCTCGTGGAGGATCAGTCATGCATTGCGGAGGATTGGCACAGCCCGAGCGTGTTGCAACGGCTAGCGTACGCAGCACACGCAGATGACTGGAGAGACGATGAACACACTGCCCCTTGGAGCAAACGCCGATATGCCGTCGGTCGGGCTCGGCACGTACCTGATTGACGACGATCAGGTCGGCAGCGTCGTGGCAGAAGCAATTGCACTTGGCTACCGCCACATCGATACGGCCGAAGGCTACGGCAATGAGGCAGGAATCGGCGACGCGATTGCGACAGCGCTGACGGGCGGGGGCCTGTCTCGAGATGAGCTGTTCGTGACCACAAAAATCTTTCCCGGAAATCCGGAGTGGGGCCAGCCAGCGAAAACCCGGGCAGATGTCATTCCATCACTCGAGGCCAGCCTCAAGCGCCTGAAACTGGATACGGTCGACCTGTACCTGATCCACGCGTCATTTAGCGTCGAACAGAGCCTTGAACTATGGGCCGGTATGGTGGACGCACGCAATCGCGGGCTCGTCGACCATATCGGGGTTGCCAACTTCAACCAGCGAACGCTGGAAGCGATCGACCAGGCTGGCTTGCCCGCTCCAGCAGCCAACCAGATCGAACTGCACCCGTGGTCGCAGAAGACCGATCTTGTCGCCTATCTGCGCAACAACAACATCACTCCAATCGCCTATAGCAGCCTCGTGCCACTGTCGACGTGGCGCGCGACTGAAGGACAGGAAAGCGCGAAGCAGGAAGCCTGGACACAGGAAACCCAGAACGGCGACTCGGTGTTTGCCGACATCGCCGGCGCGCACGGTGTGTCTGAAGCCCAGGTGCTGCTGCGCTGGGCGCTGCAACACGGAAATCCGGTCATCCCCAAGTCGGAGCGGGCAGAGCGGTTGCGTCAGAACCTGGACCTGTTCGGATTCACGTTGACCGAGTCAGAGATGGCCACGCTTGACGCGCTTGATCGCGGCGACGGCGTGGCATGGAAGTGGGGCGACCCGCTGACGTACGCATGACAGGCCAACGAAGCCAACACACGCTGCGCGACTTCTGGGCCGTGTGGTGGCAGGCTCCACGCAAACACGGCGACCACGACGATTCGCGATCGGTTACGTTTCTCGAGCTGTTCTACGACCTGGTGTTCGTGGTGCTCGTTGCGCAGGCCGCACACGCACTCGCACACCACATCACGTGGCGAAGTGTCGGCGAATTTGTCGTCGTATTCGGGCTGATCTGGGCCGCCTGGCTGAACGGCACGCTCTACCAGGACCTGCACGGGCGCGAGGACGGACGCAGCCGTACGGCGATCTTCCTTCAAATGATGATCATCGCGCCGCTCGCAGTGTTCACGCCATATGCCGCAGGCAAGGACAGTGCTGAATTCGCCACCACGTACTCACTTCTGATGCTTGTCATCATGTGGCTGTGGTGGTCCGTTCGTCGAATCGACGATGAGCAGTATCACCGGCTTACTGCCGGGTATAT
>CAYNNW010000282.1:0-3737 GCA_964398435.1 uncultured Gaiellales bacterium
CCACCTCTGGATCGTAGGTTACGACTGCATGCTTGCCGCTCAGCTTTCCCCAATACAGCGCCCCGTCAGCAAACTGTGCGAGTTCCTGGGAATCTGATGTGTGCTCGGGGCACGTGGCCAGTCCGGCGGTCATTGATGGAACGATGCCGCGCACTGACGTCGGAACAGCTCTGCACACTTCGGCGAGTTCATGTGCAACCCGTCCCGCCGCCTCACTGTCGATCCCAGGCATGACGACGGCAAACTCATCGCCCCCCGTCCGGAAAAGGGTCCAGTGCTCGGGCATGCGACTGCCCAGTGCCCATGCCATGTCACGCAGGTACGAGTCGCCAGCAGCATGACCTGAAGCCTCGTTCATTGCACCGAAGTCATCGATGTCCATCATGATCAGCGACAGCGGTTCTTCTTCTATGAGAGCACGCCGAACCATGCGGGGAAGCTGTTCGCGGAACGATCGGTGATTCAGCACGCCAGTCACTGGATCGGTGTCGGCCGCCTGCCGCAGTCGAAGGCTATGCAGTGCGGTTGTCGCACCGCGGGCGACGAGCAGCGCGATCAACACCAGGAATACCGGCCGGTTGGCACCGTGTGCCATGCCGTTGATGTCCCAGGCCGCAACGACGCCGGCCAGCATGATGAATGGAATCACCGTCCAGACCGACTCCCAGGTCATTGAGCGCTCGAGCAGGGGCGCGCGATTCGTAATCGCCGTCGAACGAACCGCCATGCTCGCGGCAACGGTAATCGTGAGAAATGCCACTGACCATCCCACATCCCAGGGAAACGGAGTGCTTCCGGGGCGCGCGCCCGTTACGGCAAGCAGCGCTTCCCACAGCCGCCCCTCATTCGATCCGAGCACGAACATCGCCTGGTCAGAAAAGAGAATTCCGAACATTGCGATCGAGGCGAGCACGACTGGACCACTCATCGGACGTCGACCAATCTGCCCGAGCACTGCCACGGCACAGACCAGCAGGAACAGACCCCCGATGGGATACAGGAACATGGCAATCCGCTCGACCGCGCCATTCATGTTGGCGGTACGCAGCAGAGCCTCCTGCAAGCCACCCGTCCCGGCGAACAGATATCCGATCAGGACGAACGACCCCACGTCCTGAATCGTTCCAATCACGCCTCCGCTGCCGTGTCGACCTATCCATGAGATCAGTCCGCCGATCAACAGCACGAGCCCCACGTAGTGACCGATCGGCATTGCAAGGAGCAGAGGAGAATGCACGCTGCCGGTTGCTATTCCAGTAAGCCCGACGGCCATCGAGACACTGCTGACCGCTGCGGCACATCCGATCAGGACCCAGCCGGTTCGGGACTTGGATTCGAGGTGGGCGACGTGGCGCAGCTGCAGGCACGCCGTCGCCGCGACGATGCCAGGCACGATCGAGAATCCAGCTGCAAGCAGGGTGCGCGCCGCGCCGGGCGGAACCCATGTGCGAAGGACGATCCAGAGCAGCACGGTGACGATCGAGATGGCGATGAACGTTTCGAGCGCACGCTCAGAGATTCCGCGGTCCACTGCGGATTGTCCCAGCGATGCCGGGCCGGCGCCCTCCTCAGGAAATGGCGCAATGTGTGGCTCTGTATGGTTCACCGATTGCGCTATCGGCAGCAGCTGCAGGGGGCTTGAATACGGGGGAATCGTCGACGGCCAATCAGATATCGTGCGGCACGATGAACGAATCGACTGCACCGGAATCGCCTGACAGCCCGAACGCTGCTGTCGACGTCAGCGTGGTCATCGTCAGCTACAACGCGCGCGAACTGCTGGACGACTGTCTTGCATCGGTTGCTCCGAACCGGTGCGAGGGATTGACGGTCGAGTGCATCGTTGTCGACAACGCGTCGGGAGACGGTTCACTCGCATACGTGCGCGAGCATTTTCCAGAGGTAATTGCGATCGATGCCGGAGCGAACCTTGGCTTTGCGGGGGCAAACAACATTGGTATTCGTCGCTCACAGGGACGATATGTACTTCTGCTGAACAGCGATGCGCAGATGTGTGACGGGGCGCTGCGCACGCTTGTTGATGCGATGGACCAGGATCGGAGAATCGGTCAGGCCGGGCCGCGTCTTCTGAATACCGACGGCTCGCTGCAGCGATCGTGCAGAGGCTTCCCCACCCCATGGAACATCGCCACCGAGTACTGGTATCTGCGCCGTCTGTTCCCGCGATCGCGACGCTTCAATGACTTCTACAAGGGATGGTTCGGCCACGATTCCGTTGCAGACATGGACTTTCTGATGGGGGCATGTCTGCTGGTGCGCCGCACGGCCATCGAGGACGTCGGCCTGATGAACGAGTCGTACTTCATGTACAGCGAAGAGACCGACTGGGCGCGCCGGTTCCACGATTCGGGCTGGCGGGTCACGTTTGTCCCAGACGCATCATGCGTTCACCTTGGGGGCGGATCGACTCGCAAGCAGTGGGAGCGGATGTACCGGTCGCAGGTTGCAGGCAACCTGCGATACCTGACCATCCACGACTCAGACCGTGCAGCCCGCCGTGCCCAGCGGATCATGCAATCGGCACTCACCGTCCGTGCGCTGACCTACAGAGTGGCGGGGCTGATCATTCGGGGACGTCGCGGTCAGGCATTGCGGGAGCGCGGTCGCATCTTCGCCAGCGCTCGGCGATATATCGCTGGTCTCGACCTGACAGCCATGGTTTCGCCCGAAGACCGGATTCCACCGCGACTGGCCTAATCCCCGGTCTGCAACGGGATATTGGGGATCCCCGATAGTTCGGTGGACGGTCCAATCGGGACGGAATGGACATGGGAACAGTATCGGGACGATCAGCAGGCCTGCCGACGCACGGCATTGCACCTGCCACCAGCAACATGTTGCGCATTGCGGGCGTCGACCCGTCGATTGACGCGCTCGTCGCCGAGTCGGCCCAGGCGGCGATCGGCGGGACCCCAGGCAGCTTCAGCGTCCCCACGTTTGCCCCGACAGCTGCAAATCCGACGCCACCCACGACGAACGTCGGGACCAACGTAATTGCGACCCAGCCGGTGTCGGGCGGGAATATTCAGTCGACGAACCCGAATCCACAGCCGACAACCGTGGTTGCAGATACGCCTGATGCGACCTGGCCAACGCTCAGTTCACGACACGTGGCCACACTGCTGGCACTCGGATTTCCGCCGATGAACATTCAGCAGTTGGCGGACGCAGGACCAAGCGCAATCGAGGTTGAAGAACAGATTCGCGCGATGATGGCCAACCCCTCAACCATTGATGAGTTCCTCACACCGGGGCAACCCGGTACGGCAGTAGCACGCATCAACGCAATGCCTGCCGATCTGTACGCAAGCTGGCAGCGCCCCGTGCAGCCGGACCCAACCGTATCTGGCGATACCAGTGGAGCCACGGACACGCCGGATACGACCTATCCGTCGCTGGGAGCATCGGTCGTCTATGCAATGCGTGCGGCCGGAACGCCCGAGAACATCATCGCTTCGTTCGCATCGCAGAACCCAAATGCGCTCGAGATGGATCAGTTCATCACCCAGAACCTGTTCGGTACGCCCGAGGCGTGGGATCGTGCCGTGGGAAACGAGGTCGGTACGGCACGCGCGGGCCTGATGAATACGCCCGCTGCGTCGCAGCTCGGTCCCGTTACCGACGGGGCAGCGGGCCAGGTTCCGGGTACCGGTACCGACCCGGGAACCGTCGCACCGCAGGATCCTGGCGTTCCACAGCAGCCCGGCACCTCACCC
>CAYNNW010000283.1:0-3737 GCA_964398435.1 uncultured Gaiellales bacterium
AGGCGAGATCATCCGAGCGCACGTCGAAGCCGGATGGATCTTCCACGGCGAAGTCACCATCGACAAGGACCCGCAAGCCCAAGCGATCCGCACCAAGGCAACATCGCTCATGTTCGTCACGCTCAACAAAGACTCGGCAATGTCACGGCCGGCGATGGCTGACTACCTGCTCATGTTCCGCAAACCGGGCGAGAATGCCGTGCCGATCAAACCGGAGTGCGACAACGAAACATGGATCGAATGGGCCCGGCCGTGCTGGTTCGGTATCCGTGAGACGAACACGCTCAACACTGCCGTGGCGAAAGAGAACGAAGACGAACGGCACATCTGCCCGCTGCAACTCGACCTCATCGAACGAGTCATCAAGCTCTGGTCGAACAAAGGCGAAACCGTGCTGACACCGTTCCTCGGGATCGGGTCGGAAGCGGTCACTGCCGTGAAGCTCGGCCGTGTCGGGATCGGCTGCGAGTTGAAGCCGTCGTATTGGGCAACTGCCGTTGACAATCTCCGCAACGCCGAATACGAGGCGTCGCTCCCATCACTGTTCGACGGTCTCTGATGCAGATCCACAACAGTTCACGCCGCTACACCGAACCGGCCATCGCCGAAGCCGACGAATGGATCAGCCGACGAGCGTGCGTAGGCGTCGACACTGCCATCTTCTTTCCGACAGGCAGCGACCCACGCCACTCGTCCCGGGCACGGGGTATCTGCGCTGACTGCCCCGTCAAGGCACCTTGCCTCGCCTACGCCCTACGTAACGGGCTCGTCGGCATCTGGGCCGGGACCAGCGAAGAGCAGCGACGCCGGATGCCCGGCTGGCAGCCGATGAAACGGATCGACGTCGGCGCTGCACGCAACCCGACCAGCGACCTGGACACCTACGTGCACGGCACGATCGGCGGGAAGACCTGGCACGCCCGCCACGGCATCCCGATCTGCGATGAATGCCGGGAGGCTTACAACGCTCACATGCGTGAGTACCGGCAACAGCGAGCCACCACATGAGGTCCGTCGCGTTCGACGTGCTCGGCACACCAAAGCCACAAGGCAGCTCAAGAGCCTTTGTCGTCGGCGGCAAGGCACGCATCACATCGGCAGGCAAGGACAACGGCTGGCGTGACTCCGTCGCACGTGAAGCCCGAGTGTTCGCCGGCGAACAGTTCACCGGTCCGATACGGGTCGACATCACGTTCAATATGCCCCGCCCGAAGTCACGCCCAAAGTCGCATCACGGTTGGCACACAACGTCGCCGGACATCGACAAGCTGCTCCGCTCCGTGTTTGATGGGATCACCGCATCAGGCCTGTGGCGTGACGATGCGCTCGTATGCGAGGTCCACGCCAAAGCAATCGAGTCGGCCGCATGGACGGGCTGCTCCGTGATCATCACCGACAGAGGGGACGCGACATGACCCGGCCGCGTCTCCTCGATCTGTTCTGCGGTGCCGGTGGCGCGTCCGTCGGTTACGTGCGAGCAGGGTTCGACGTGGTCGGCGTCGACAACACGCCACACCCGACGTACCCCTACGAACTCATTGTCGCCGACGCCATGGAGCGTCTTCGCGACGCGTCGTTCCTTGAGCAGTTCGACGCCATCCACGCATCGCCACCATGCCAGGCGTTCACTGCGTACAGGCGCCGTAGTGGCGGGGTCGGTGAGGGCTACCCCGATCTCATCAAACGCGTGCGAACAGTCCTGTGGGCCAACGCGATGCTCACCGGAACCCCATACGTCATTGAGAACGTGCGCGGCGCCCCACTTGTCAACCCCATCCAACTGTGCGGCTCATCGTTTGGGTTGGACGTACGCCGGCACCGGCTCTTCGAATCCAACATCGAACTCATAGCGCCCCCATGCGACCACTCCTGGCAAAAGCCACGGTTCCCGCCCGCTACCAACCGCACCAATCTCCGCTCAACGGTTGAAGTCGGCGTGTGGCGCATCCCACTCGACGTGCAACAGGCGGCGATGGGCATCGACTGGATGGGGCTCAAAGACCTCACCGAAGCGATCCCGCCGGCGTACACCGAACACATCGGCAAACAACTTCTCAACGTAAAGGTGGTCTACCTATGACGGCGCCAACCGACGCCCTGCGTCACCAGATTGCCCATGCCTGCCATCCCGTCAAGATCGTTGGGCGTGGCACCGTAAGCCGCTCAAAGCTTGAGATGGCTGATGCCGTGCTGGCTCTCCCTGCCATCGCTGACGCGGTGGCGCTCGCTGAGCGCGTCGAAGCGGTGCGGCAATACGTTGCCGAGCGGCGCTTGGCGTTCCTCCCCATAACGGTGGAACGGATCATGGAGATGCTCGATTGGTTCCCCACCGACGACGAGCGGGCGCTGTTGGCGTGGGAGGACAAGCGATGAGCGACGAGTGCTGTGGCAACTGCGCCCACTGGAAACTGTGGCCGCCCCTCGACACCAGGAAACGGATCAAGTTGTGCCTCGCCCCACTGCCGTCATGGATCACGGGCGCAAGCGGCAACCAGGCGACGGAACACACCGACGGCACTAACTGTGAAGCGTGGAAGGCGAAGCGATGACGAGAATCGAAGATCCAGAGAGCGGCAAAGTAACGCCTGCCGCTCTCATCTCAGCCAACGAGGCCAAGGCACTACTCGATGCCGCCAGCAGCACCGTGTGGCTCGGTGGTTGCAACGCCGCTACTGGCGAATGGGATGTCGCCGCCTGCTATCGGGACCACGATCACCCCGACTCGTTCATCGGCGTCCCGCTGACACCCAAGGGGATTGAGGAAGGGCACGCCCACCTGATCGCTGCGGCTCCTGACCTTGCGGCCACGGTGATCGAACTCTACGGGCGGCTCGACACCGTCGAAGCCGAACGGGACAAGCTCGCCCGCTGGAAGGGCGAAGCGATGACGGTCCTCGCTGGCTGGAACCAGCTATGGGAGGACGCTTGCCGTCCCGGTGCGCTCGGTGAATCGGTCAGCGCAGCAACGGCAAAACACATCAAGGCGCTCGAATCTCGCTGTGTCGCCGCTGAACGTGACGCTCGGGAATGGGTGTGCGTCGCTGTTGAGCGCACCGATCACCGCGACGCACTCCAGGCAGCCATCGACAAGGTGCTCGCCATCATCGCTGAGCCGTTCATCCCGAGTGACCAGATCGTTCCCGGTCAGCACTTGGCGGACACGAACAACCAACGCATCTACAAGGCCCTGACGCAAGGGGGAGAACCCAAATGACGTACTACAAGTTCCTACTACCCGATGGCGCAACGCCGCAAGGGTATGGCCGCTGGCCGCTCGACGGTTCGTGGCTCCCGAAACTCACGGGCAATCTGATCCCATGCCAGCACGGCTACCACGTCATGTCCGATGTGGACCTGACGGAGTGGTGCGGGCCGTACGACCTGTGGACCGTCGACATCAAATACAAGCCAGTGCCACACAACAACAAGACAGTGGTGCGGACGGCAAGACTGGTTGACAAGGTCGGGTCGTTGGATGATCGCAAGCTGCGGCTTTTCGCCGCTGACTGCGCTGAGCGTGTGTTGCCACTGTTCGAGGCGAAACGTCCTGGCGATGATCGGCCACGTAAAGCGATCGAAGCGGCACGGGCCTACGCCAACGGCGAGATCACGGCCGCTGCTCGGGCTGCTGCTGGGGACGCTGCTTGGGCCGCTGCTTGGGACGCTGCTGGGGACGCTGCTTGGGCCGCTGCTGGGACCGCTGCTTGGGCCGCTGCTTGGGCCGCTGCTGGGGACGC
>CAYNNW010000284.1:0-3714 GCA_964398435.1 uncultured Gaiellales bacterium
CTCGAGAACGGGGCCAGGCTTACCCCGGATGAACCGGGCATAAGGCTTGCTGAAGGTATGGCTATTCCAACCGGCGGCGTGGGGGGCAAATTGGTCATCGTTCACGTCCCTGGAGTGCGTCCCGAAATCCTCATGCGCAACGCTCGTCCAACGCGCGCGAAAGATTGCAGCTGTACTCTCAGAGTCCCATGATCGCGTCACGCTGACTGTTCGATGCCGAACAATCGGCGTCCGATTCTGCTTGTCAGCAGGCTGACCAGACCGCTGCTGCGCTTAGCGCGCAGCGATTGTCTGCATGAGGCGCGCGATCGCCGCCTGGTTGACCGCACCAGTACTGGCTGCATCTTGTGCAATCAACATAGCCTGCCGGGCATCAGCGGGCGAAACCGATGATTGGTGCGCTTCCATGAACGCCGCAAGCTCATTAATCTTGCTCGCGGTCAACTCCTCCTGCCGAATGCGAAAGAGTGCGACCTGATTTGTCACGCCGGTTCTCGCTGCCTCCTCCGCAACCATCGCCTTGACCTTACTGATCAACCCACGCCGCTGTGCACTGAATCCGTAGAGTGACAACGCAGCGTTGGCGCCGCTCGCATGGTCAGGCACGACGGTAGATCCCTGATCAGGACCACCAGCGGTGATCTGCTTGATGTCTCCGCCACCCTGAATCACATTGTCCTTGCCACTGCTGCCGCCGATCATGCCCTGGATCATCGTTACGAGCTGTGACATGGCTCGCGTCAGCTGCTGCTCGATCGGAAGGATGGCGACCATGACAATATGCTGGGAACCAAACAGCGAGTCAGCCGCAGGCCCACCCAAGGCAATCTGCTTGACGTCGGCCTGACCAATCGGTCCGGCCGCTGGCACGGCGACCGGCTGAGCTGCCTGAGTCGAGCCTGCAGAATTGTTGGGGGTCAAACCAGTCGGAATAGCCGGGGGAAGACTGGGTGGCATCGGTGGGTTCAACATGGGGTGCTCCTTGCGTATTCACGGGTTGTCAGGAATCCACACCCGCACTAGTCAGTGCGCTTCATAACCAGGCTGACACTCGCCGCATCGAGCGTGCCTGACGTCTTCAGTTGTGTTGTCAGTCGCTTGAGCGTATGCACGCACTCAAGGTCAACCTTGTCGATATGCGCTGCAGCCGCAGCCAGAAGTTGCTTCGCACTGTTGATGGCGTGACGTTCGCGATTGATTGAGGCGCTGACCTGCGGGTCAACGGAGCCGGTCCGACTCATCGCCTCGGACATCGCCGCGCGTCGACGCTGGAGCGCGGCCTCACGCTCATCAAGCGTTGCCGCAAATTGTCGGACCACACTGCCGCGCTCTGAGCCGGAGCTGAACAGCGACCGGGTGTCGATGCCAACGGTGCGGGCGCGCGCACCCATCAGCAGGTCAGCGAGCGGACGATACTTCAGGCCACCGCTGCCCTGTGCCTCGCGAAGCGACGACGTCAATGTGGCAACGTCCTGGGCACTCATTTGCGACGCCGTCGGCTCCAGCGCCTTCAACACCTTGGAGATGCGATTGACATCCGATCGCTCCCGCGCGATCAGCGCAGTCATCGCAGTGTCCTCATGCCCGGATGTCGACAGCTGCGCCGAGACCCTGGCCTGCAGTTGGTTGATCTGCGCCAGCCGCTGCGTAACCCATCGCTTGCCGGTCACGATGGCCTCGGGACCGCTCCTGGGCGTTCCAATCGCGAGCTGAGGAATGTCCGGAGCGTGCGCAGGGGCTGGGTGTTCATGGTGATGGGGCGTCGGCGGCTCTGGCGGAGTTGGACCGCCATGCCCGAATTGTTGAACCGGATTGAATGTGGGTATCGGACCGCCGAGCTGGGCTGGACCACCGAACTGGGCGCTCGGCCCACCAAGCTGCTGAGGACCTCCTGCCTGCAGCGAGATCGCTCCGATCATCGCCTGCAGGCGGCCAACCATTGATGTCAGGTTCTGCAGCGTCAGCAGCATCTGCTGCATGGCTGACGGTCCGCCACCAAGCTGCGACGGGCCAAGCGGACCGCCGAACGGTGAGTCGGGTACGTGTTGGAATGTCTGCTGTGTCGCAGCGGGCAGCGGCATGGGGGCGGGCTCAGTTGCTGCGCGCGCACCGCCAAACGTGAAGCGTGGCAGCTGGGGCAGTGCCGGAGGTGTCCAGGATGTGGGTGGCGACGGGGGGAGCATCGCGCTGTGTCCTTCGTGCAGGTGGTGCGATGAAGACGCTCGCAGGCGTCAGCACCGCTTGAGTGCTTCCCCCTATACCTACGATTCTTCCAGCACGCTGTCAAGCATTTGCAGATATTCCAGCTTGACCAGTCCGCTATTCCGGCAACCCGCTGCCACGCGAGCTATTTGGGCGGCAGAGTCAGCGCGAACGCAACGCCGCGGTCAACCCACTCGGCAAGATCCTCGTCATCGTCGAGTGCGGCCGCCTCAATCTGCACGAAGCCGGTCATTTTCCGCCCGGTGAAATCCATCTCTGCAGCACCCGGCATCGAAGCGTAGTGCTCCCACTTCTCCGGCGGGACCCGGACGATCATGTGCTCCCCAACCACGCCGCAGGCCATATTGCCTTCGACCATGAACGCCAGGCCGCCGAACATGCGGCGCTCAACCAGCCCGGGAAGCCCGGTCAGGTGCAGCGTCATCCGGTCTGCCAGCTGCTCGTCGTACGCCATCGATTCCCCCGCGGTATTCCACCATCGATCATCCGATGAGGCACACCCTACTGACCGAGTCGGTACCAGCGCTCGTCGGTAACGACCTCATCAAACATGCGCTCCACCTGCGGCTCAGTCAGCAATCTGGGGTGCGACACGCCCCAGACATTCCACAGTCGAAGCACTTCAGCGCCGACCCGCCCACTCACCGACGTAGCGACGTACGAGTGGTTGCCGACAAGCGCGACCGCGTCCATTGCATCGCGCAGCGCGCTGCCACCGATCGAGCGGCGCGAACCAAGCACGACGGGATGCCCGGCCCGCAGATCCGACCCAATCTCTCTGATCACAGAGCCTCGTTGTGGCCGGCGAGAGTGCAACGGTCGCACCCCGGTGATCCACTGAAATGCGCGGGCAATCTCACCGCCGCGATCGAGCCCTGCATACCCCCCGCGACGTCGGCCGGCGATTGCAGCCTCGAGATATGCAGGCCAGAGGGCGCCATCGCCTCCCGACCCGGCAAAAACCGGCCGGCCGTTCCGCATCGGCAGTTCGCGCCCCATGCTGACGGTGCGATCGGGCAGGCGCACCTCGACCCGGTCGCCGCGCATCGCGAGCATGCTTGAGATCACCTCGGGACGCTTCAGTGCGATCGCACCCATCGCAGCGGCCAGGAAGCAGTCCGACAGTTCGCCCTGATCAACGTGGGCCAGCCGAACGCGGGCAGCAGGCGACTCGTCGACGCGGCGCGGAGCCCACAGACTGCCGCGCGGAACCGCATACTCAACGGTTCGTCGCATGTGCGGAGGCAGCGGAGGCTGCCGCATATGAACAGGCGCTGCCGAGGCCGCGCCCACACTCCCCAATCCCACCATGTGCGCGAGCCTACACCGCGGACCCTGCTATACATCTGCACCATGGCCACTTTCAAGGTACTTCTCTACTACCAATTCGTCCCCGTCCCCGACCCAGAGTCAGTGCGCTTCTGGCAGCACAACCTGTGCACCCGCCTGGGGCTGCGCGGGCGGATCATCGTTGCGCCGCACGGCATCAAC
>CAYNNW010000285.1:0-3712 GCA_964398435.1 uncultured Gaiellales bacterium
GGCCGAAGAGCACCATTGTGCTGTCGGGCGACCACGACAGGAAGTCAGCAAATCCGCCCCCACCCTCAACGTCACGAGTCGCCGAACGCCTCAAGATGCAGCGCGGCTTCCAATATGGAGCGCGAGCAACATAGACGCCTTCGCCGTCACGTGTGAAAGCCAGCATCGAGCGATCAGGCGAGAATTCCGCCGATTCCCAGTCACGGCTTGGCTTCCGATAGTCGGAAACGAATTCCTTGCCAATCCGTGGGAGATCCGCACATCGTGCATCGTTCGCTATCCATGTCGGCCGAGCAATCCGTTGCGCATCCCGATCGGCACATCCGGACACGCCAATCAGCACCATGATCAACACAGGTGCGGCTAGACATGGAGATCGAAGAACTCTCAACGCGGCCGCAATCACAGGTCGACCCGTAGTTCGACGCAGCAATTCAGTAGGTGCGTGGGACGATGTACTCGCGCTCTTCAACGAGCAGCCCGTCGTCGATACGCATCACGGTGACCAGCGAGTAGGTGGCCTCGGTGCCGTCGGGCAGGCGCCCCTCGGCGGTTGCCTCGACCATCGCCGTGTCGCCCTGCACCAGCACCGTGTGCGCCCGATACTCGAGCCAGCCCTCGCCATGGAACAGTGCGCGCCACTGGTCGACGTACTTCTCGGCACCGTCGATGCGGTCCAGCGTTCCGGGCCGCCAGTAGATCATGTCCTGATGGACGTTGGCGGCGAGCGCATCCCAGTCGCCTGCGGCGATTGCATTGATGATCCGTCCAACGACGTGGCGGGTCACAAGATCCTGTGAGAGCGAGCTGGTATCCATGAGCGTGGTCGTCACAGCTGCGGATTGTACCGACCGGACCCTCGGCACCCCGTCAGTTGCGCCGGTCGAGCATCTGCTCGAGCGCCACCACTTCGCCCGGCGTCCCGGACATGCCGTCGATCAGGGACGCGACTGCGTCGACCTCGTCACGCGGCAGGCGGCGGTGCGCTCCGATCGCAGCTGCCATTCGACGGGCGGCCCCCGTCAGGTCGCCACCCTGGAGCACCTCCATCGCTCGTCGGTGGGCAGCCGTACTGGGGGTTCCCGCCTCGTCATAGGGCGTGATTCCAGCCAGGCCCAGCAACGCCTGAACTGCGCGGTGGCGCGCGCGATACTCGGCCGATGCCGTGGTCCCCGGTGCCGCCATATACGGGTCGGGATCCACGAGCGGAACGGGTGCCCCCATACGTTCAAGCATCCCCCGCACGACTCCTGGCCACCACGCCAGCGTCTCGGCTATTCCCTCCTCCACCCATACATGCCGATCGGCAATCGTCGTCGGATTGTGCGGAGTAACGCTGTGCTGCAGTTCATGGGCTGCCACAAGCCCGAATTCCTCGGCGTCAGCTCTGCTCGCACGCGTGCCCAGCTCGATGATTGAGCGCAGCTGCGAGCTCGGCTTGGGTCCGAAGTCGAGCCACCCCGTGTTTTGCGCCCGGGCGACCTGCACGGTGCGGCCCAGCGAGGTGAAATCAGATTCGAAGCGGCGGCGATCCCCGCTCGAAACACTGTCGGGAAATATCCCCGCCTCTATAGTGCTCATCAGCAGATTCGTGGCGAAACCGGCCTGGTCGGTTGCAAGCGAGAAGCCGCGCAACGTGCTGGCCCCGACCTGCGCATCGAGCGTCGAGATCATCCCACGAATTGCCTGCTCCGCACGGTCGCGATGCGGTCCGTAGAGCAGCTCACGCGCCGCCGGAGTCAACGGTCGCAGTTCACGGGATGCAAATGGGCCGTCCCCGACGATCGCAACCTGCACCTGCCGCGGAACGATCGCGGCCACCGACGAATCGTCGACGGGTGTCGAGGCGACCCAGGGAGTGTGCTGGAACGCAGACAGGATTGGTCGGAGTGGGGGCATGTCACCGGGCTGTCTGCTGTGCGCCCGCTCACGCGGCGCATATGGAGACGTGCTGGCCGCCTTCCACTGCCAGCGTGACCTGCCCCGGTCACTCGCGCTGGCGCGGCACTATGTCGCCCGCCCGCTCACCGGACCGATCGCGACACGGCAGCAGCAGCGCCAACCGTACGCTCGAGCGCCCCGGCAATCAGCGATGCCAGCCCACCGCCGACCGCGCTGCCGCCGTACAGCCCCGCAACCGTGATCCAGGCACGTTCGCCGACTTCCATTCCCGCATTGCGGGCCAGACGCTGGCTGGCTGCGAAGCCGATCAGCGAGCCGGCCAGAGTTCCTGCGCGACGGATCATGCCCAGTGCATGGCCCGCTCCTGTGCCGATCGATCGGGTGATCTCGGGCTGCGATCGGCCAGCGGCGCGACGCAGCGTGCCGACAGAATTCGCAGCGGCAGAGAGTGCATTCATGGTTCCCGTTCCCGTGTCCCGCGCGAATCTCCCGGTCGACACCCCGCTGTGCCGCTGGTCGCGCTGCCTGCATATCGGAAATTCCGGGCAGAAGAATTCAACGAGCCGGTGGCGTCTTCGTCCACTCCTGCCCATGAACTTTTCCGTTGCCGGTACGGTACCTGGGCGGGAGCTTCAACCTCGAACGCTCCGTGCTCGTTGCAAGTAGAACTGTAGGGCAGCAGGATGCGCCCCGCAAGACTGCGACCGGGTGGTTGGCCGGCTTCAGCTGCAATGAGCGAACTTTGGTGTGATCCGCAGGCCGCTACTCTCGATGCGTGGTTGAGACATGTGAGCGGCCATGACACGTTGTAGCCTGCGAGCACCATGATTCTTTCCGGCGGACCCATCCACACGCTTGACGAGGCAATGCCACACGCACGGGCGCTCGCGATTGCGGGCGGTCGCATTCTTGGTGGCGTTGACTCACGCGAGGATGTCATTGCCTCGCACGCGCACGAGCGCATCGATCTGCAGGGTAAAGCCGTGGTGCCGGGATTCGTTGACGCGCACGTGCACTTCCGCGGCTGGGTGGCCAACCGGGAGCGCCTTGACCTCGGAACCTGCGCGCACGCAGGCGAGATGATCGATCTCGTGCAGGCGCACGCGGCAACCTGCGCCGACGGCGAGTGGGTCGTCGGGCGGGGCTGGGGTCCGCGAGTGCTGGACGAGATGCTCGCGCACTCGGGCGCGGCGTCCCCCGCCGAGGTGATTGCCTCGGTGTGTGGCCGTCGACCGGTTGTACTGATTGCCCGGGACGGGCATTCCGCACTGACCACAGGTGCCACGCTCGCGCGGCTTGGCATACCGCTGCCGTCACTGGACGAGATGAACGGCCACGTTGGGCGCCACCACGACGGATCATTCTCGGGGCTGCTCCAGGAGGAACCGGCCTGGCGGATCATTGAAGCCGTTCCCGAGCCGGAACTGTCAGTCAGTTCGATTGCATCAGCGATGCGCGAAGCTGCCCGTCGAGGCGTCACGTGCGTGCACGATATGGATGGGTCGGCCAGCCTTCGCTGGTGGTTGCGGGTGGAGCGCGAACGCGGACTCCCGATCCGAATCGTGCAGCACTTTCCGGTCGCCGAACTGCCCTTGCTGGCTGGCTTGGGACTTGCACCCGGATTTGGCAGCGAGCGGATCATGCTCGGGGGCATCAAGGTCTTTATCGACGGGACACTGAGCAGTGGCACCGCGTGGATCGACACGGGCCACTCGACTGACACGTCGGACCAGTCAACGGTCGTACTGACCCCCCCGGACGAACTGCGCGAGATCATCAATGTCATCAAGCAGGTGCTTCAGGAAACACC
>CAYNNW010000286.1:0-3689 GCA_964398435.1 uncultured Gaiellales bacterium
GTGGGCCTGTTCAGCCTGTCGCCCGAGGCGCTGTCGCGCCTGCGGGACCGGCTCACGGGCGCGCTCGCGCTGGGGCCGGCCATTCAGAACCCCTTCGTCGCCAGCCAGTGGCTCGACCTCGGCCAGCTCACCGAGAAGCTCAAGCACCAGGACCACAAGCGTCATCAGGCAGAGCACCATGCCGAGTGTGGCCGCGCCTTCCAGGTCGAACAGGGACCGGTAGTGCACATACGTTTCGCGTGTCAAAGTTGAGACCCGCATGATTGAGACTACGCCAAAGTCGCTCAGGGCATAGAGCGCGCATAACAGTGCGCCGGCAGCGATCGGCGCCCGAAGTTGGGGCACAGTGACCCGCGTGATTGCGCCCAGACGGCTGGCTCCCATGCTCTGTGCTGCACGTTCCAGCGTCACATCGCTTCGACGGAGGGCTGCCATGGCCAGCAGCAGCACATACGGATAGGTGTAGAGAACCAGAACGAACCAGGCTCCAACGATTCCGCGGATCCCGGGGAGGCGTTCGACGCCGGCACCAGACAGCAATTGCTGGAGCAGACCGCGAGGTCCGAACGCCCCGTCGAATGTCAGCGCACCGACGTAGCTGGGAACGACCAGCGGCAGTGCACCAGCAACTGCCAGCGCGCGTCGCATGGGCAGATTGCATCGGGTAGTGAGGACCGCATATGGAACTGCCACGGCAACTGCACCCGCGGCCACCGCCAGAGCCAGGGCGAGACTGCGCAGGGCGAGCACAGCCGTGTCGGGATCGCGGATGACGTCCGGCACCGTATTCGGTCCGCTTACGGCCCGAAACGTCAGGTAGCCGATGACGACAAGTGGCAGTACGACGGCAGGAATGGTTGCCAGCCGAAGCGCCGGCGATGGTCGGGCCGCCGGCGACGATCCCGTTGAGGTCACGAGACCAGGCCGGATTCGTCGATCATCTTGACGCTCGCGGGAAGTTCGGTGCCAAGCGCGCCCAGCGAGACGTCGGGACCCGAAATCCGGTCGAGCGGCGGTAGCTCCTGTGCGCGCTCAAGCCCCTTGACCGAGGTATTCAGCGGATACTCCCGCTCCTCGGCGTCGTTGGCAATGAAGACCTGTCCCTCCTCGAGCAGATACTTGACGAAGCGCTCCGATGCCTTGCGATGCTTAGTGGTCCGCAGGATCCCGACAGCCGACACATTAACCAGGTTGCCCGGGTCTCCGTCCGCGAAGAAATGGAGCTTGATCGGGGCTTTCGGGTGGTGCTCCAGCGTTTCATACAGGTAGTAGTGATTGACCAGGCCCATTGGAACTTCGCCCTTGGCAACGGCGTCAGCAATCTGACTATTCTTCTCGAAGGTGGGCCCATCGGACTTCTTCATGTCCTTGAGCCAGCTCGACGTCTTGTCCTCGCCGGCGGACAAACGCATTGCCGACACGAATGCCTGGAATGACGCATTCGTCGGCGCAAGCGCCACCTTTCCCTTGTAGCGCTTGTCTGTCAGTTCGAACACGGACTTCGGAAGCTCCGAGGGCTTGACCATCTCGGTGTTGTAGATCAGCGTTCGGGCGCGACCGGTCACGCCGATCCATCGTGCCTTCGGGTCGCGCCACCGCTCATTGACGAGTCCCAGAAGGGGGGCCGGGATCGTGTCCAGAAACTCGCCGACAGAGCCAATCGCACCGGCATCCTGCGCATAGAAGACGTCGGCGGGGCTGTTGGTGCCCTCTTCGCGAATCGACAGCGCCATCTCGGGTGACTCCGCGTACCGGACCTTGAGCTTGAGGCCGGTGTCCTTCTCGAATCGTTTGTACAACGGGCGAGCAAGCTCCTCTTCGCGTCCGCTGTAGACAACCAGGTCGTATCCGTCTGAGCTCCCCTTGCCTGATGAGCCGGAACTGCTGCCGCACGCTGCGATCAGCAGCGCACAGCCGCACGTGATGACAAGGGCAGAGAACGAACGCATCTTGGACCTCCAGGGGGGATGAGAATTCCGATGCCGACTGTACAGGAAGGGCGCGGGCCGTTCGTCAGGAAAACCCTGCAAAGTTCACTGTCGTGATTCGGGGGCAGGGATTGCGCCCCCTTCTGTCATCCGTTCGCGCCGGGCACTGTCGGTGATCACGCGATAGACCTCTGATGGATCGGGGATATAGCCGAGTCCGTACAGGGTTTGATGTCCATCGTCCGACGCGTTCTCGACAACGAGTGTCCCGTATCCGAACACCCGGCCGAGGAACGGCTGCGAGACCGACAATTCGTCAATCTTGACGAGTGGTGTCGAGTGGACGTGGCGGTTGAGAATTCCCGTCACGAAGACAACTTTCTCCGTTGAAATCACCAGGTGTTCCGAGTGCCAGCCAAGGATCACCCACAGGCCCCGACCCACGGCGACCACCATGAGCGCCACGGCTGCCCACAGCACAACCACGCCCACAATGTTGGCCAGCCAACCCACGGTGAGCGAGCCCCAGACCAGCACAGCGCCTGCAGCAAGAATTGCGGCAAGCTTCAGTACCTCCCAGAGGATGACGAACGGGTGTTGTCGTGTCTGGAAGACAACAGGTTCGTCGGATCCGAGAAAGTCCTCGAGCGTGCTCTGAACGGAAGCCATGGAGTCGATCGTACTGGCAGCATCGGAGTCAGGTGCTGTGCAGCAGCAGCACCTGGATCGCCAGCATTCCGGCCGTCGATGCAGTAATCACGCTCGCGGCCGTCGTAGGCGCGATGTGTTCCAATGACTCGGGAACCAGCTCACTGAAGACCATCCAGATCATCGCGCCCGCGGCAAGTCCGAGCCCGGCAGGAAGAATCGGTGCGAATGCCTGTACGAACAGGAACGCCGGAATTGCCATCAGCGGTTGTGGGAGGCTCGAGAACACACTCCACCCGGCGGCCCGTACAACTCCAACTCCGCGCGGCACCAGTACGACGCTGATTGCCAGTCCCTCAGGAATGTTGTGTACCGCCATCGCGGCGGCGATGAAGGCACCGAGCTGCGCTCCATCGCCATAGGCGACGCCGACACCAATGCCCTCAGCGAACGAGTGGATCGTCATGACCCCGACAATCATCACCATTCGCCTGAGGTTGAGCTGCTGGCGGCCGATCATGTCGAGCGGCGAGCCATGACCCTGGCCCCCGCCTTCCGAATCGCGATCATGCGCGTGACCGTGATCCCGATCATCATGAAGCTCGTCGCCACCCGTGCGCCGATGAAGCAGGCGGGCACTGCACAGTACAAGGACAAGCCCGCCTAGGAATCCTGCAAGAGTTCGCCACTCGCCACGTGAGAATCCCTCCTGGACGAGCACGATACAGGCCGCGAGCATGAGGCCGGCCGCCACGGCGTTCGCCGTCGCAATGGCCTTCTGTCCAAGCGCGCGGGTAAACAGGAACGGGAGTGCGCCAAGTCCTGTTGCCAGGGCAGTGACCAGAGCTGCGAGAAAGACTGTCAGAGTTGTGGGTTCGATCGTGCGACTCCGGTTGCCGAGCAGGACACGACTGATGATCGATCATAGCGGTGAGGGAGCGAACGGTATGCTCGACAGTCATGGCGCACGCGCGGGATCGATCCGAGACAACGCTGTTCACTGGGGATGATGCACCGTCCATTGGCATGGGGTTGATGTTCTATCCCCGGGGTGGGTCTGCCCAGGTAGCACGACAGTTGTCGAGGCTTGCGATCGAGGCCGGATGGCGGATT
>CAYNNW010000287.1:0-3114 GCA_964398435.1 uncultured Gaiellales bacterium
AGCCGACTCCCGTTTCTTCCTGCCAGGATCGGGCTCTGGCTGCGTTCGACTGCAAGCCGCGCTACCATGGATCCGGAATAGCCGTACGCGCCGTACAACATCCATGGTCGTGGCGCTGAGCTCATCTGGCAACTCTAGACGGTACGGATTCAGCAGCCGTTCCGGGTTGAAGGTCAGACCTTGGCGCGCCCAGCTTCGCGACTGGCGTCACGCTTGGCAGCCATCAGACGGTCATTCAGATTGAGGTGCACCGTGCGCAGACGTATTGCATCGGGAGTAACCTCAACACACTCCGTGCTGCGAATGAACTCAAGTGCCTGATCAAGCCCCATCGGCCGGGGCGGAGCGAGACGCTCCAGCTCGTCAGCCGTCGACGAGCGCACATTCGTGAGCTTCTTCTCGCGCACGGCATTGACGTCCAGGTCCTCGGGACGCGCGTGCTCCCCAACTATGCAGCCCTCATACACCGGATCGCCCGGCTTGACGAACAGCGTGCCGCGCTCCTGTAGGCGAAACAGTGCGAAGGCGGTGACCGGTCCCTGACGGTCGGCCACAAGACTGCCGGTGGTACGTGTTCGCAGCTCGCCCATCCACGGCTCGTACCCATCGAAGATGTGGTGAATCATGCCCGTACCGCGCGTCTCGGTCAGAAACTGCGTGCGGAAACCGATCAATCCTCGGGCCGGCACACGGTAGTCCATCCGCACCCAGCCGGTACCGTGATCAACGAGTGACAGGAGCTGCCCCCGCCGCGCCGCCAACAGCTGGGTAACAACGCCCTGATGCTCTGCCGGCACGTCGATCGTGGCGCGCTCCATTGGCTCGTGCAGAACGCCGTCGATCTCGCGGGTGACAACCTGTGGCTTGCCAACTGTCAGTTCGAATCCCTCACGACGAAGGGTCTCGACGAGCACGCCCAGCTGCAATTCCCCGCGGCCCTGAACCTCCCAGGCATCGGGACGACTGGTCGGAAGTACGCGCAGCGAAATGTTGCCGACCAGCTCCTGCATCAGGCGGTCGTGGATCATGCGGGCTGTGAGCTTGCTGCCGCTGCGGCCTGCCAGCGGAGACGAGTTCGTGCCAATGGTCATGCCGATATTGGGCTCGTCCACCACGATCTGCGGCAGCGGGCGCGGATCTTCCGGGTCGGCGATCGTTTCACCGATCGTCACGTCGGCCAGGCCGGCAATGGCAATGATGTCGCCGGGACCGGCGGTATCGGCTTCCACGCGATCCAGCGCCTTCGACATGAACATTTCGGTGATTCGCACGCGCTGGATTGATCCGTCGATGCGGCACCAGGCGACCTGCTGACCACGCTCGATCGTTCCTTCGTGCACTCGGCAGAGGGCAATGCGCCCCAAATACGGTGAGGCATCGAGGTTCGTCACCAGCGCCTGCAGCGGTGCCCCGTCTTCATAGGCCGGGGCAGGGACGTGACTGACGATTGTGTCGAGCAGCGGCTTCAGGTCAGTGCCAACCTCGCCAGCCGTGCGACTGGCCCAGCCATCACGCGCGCATGCATAGATGATCGGGAACTCGATCTGGTGATCATCAGCGTCCAGGTCAAGAAATAGCTGATAGACCTCGTCCACGACCTCGTCGATCCGGGCATCCGGCCGATCGACCTTGTTGATCACGAGAACGACCGGCAGATGGCGTTCGAGCGCCTTGCGCAGCACGAAGCGCGTTTGCGGGAGTGGCCCTTCACTTGCGTCGACGAGCAGCAGAACGCCGTCGACCATGGTGATGCCCCGCTCGACCTCGCCACCGAAGTCGGCGTGGCCAGGGGTGTCAACGAGGTTGATCCGCACGTCGCCGTACTGAACCGATGCGTTCTTGGCCAGGATCGTGATTCCTCGCTCACGTTCCTGGTCCATCGAGTCGAGTGCCCGCTCGGCCACGTTCTGGTTGGCTCGAAAGGCGCCGGTCTGCCAGAGCATCGCGTCGACGAGCGTGGTCTTGCCATGGTCGACGTGGGCGATGATGGCGATATTGCGCAGGGAGTCGCGAGTGGGCATCAGGACATGCTACCGGGAACTGCTCGAGCCCACGGCGCCGGTCCCGGCACACGATGCCTTCGTCGTCCCGGACACGCAGTCCGCGGCTCACTGCCGGCAGCGCTCAGAACTCGATGTTCGATCCGAGCGAGACGACCCGCTCCTCGGGCAGGTTGAAGTACTCGTCGGGGCTTGCCGAGTGGTGGCTCATTGACGAGAACAGTCGCTTGCGCCACATCGCCATCCCGGGTCGCTGGTCGGGCTGGTAGTGCACCTTGCTGAGGAAGTACGACACGTCTGACAGGTCGATGTCGAGTCCGAACCTTCCCAGCTGGGCAAGGACCGCCGGAACATCGGGCTTCTCGGAAAAGCCGAAGCGGGCTTCAACGAGTGCTATCCCGTCATCCGGAATGATCACCGTATCGACACGAATGCGGTCTGCCTCGTGCGCTACCGGCACCTGCAGGGTCTGAACGTGCATGACGATCACGTTCTCGTGAAGCACGCGGTTGTGCTGGACGTTGTAGCGGAAGGCCAGCGGTACCTGATCCGAACTGGCATTGAGGAAGACGGACGTTCCGGGCACGCGTCGCGGTGGATCATCGGACTCGGCAAGCGCCACGACGAACTCGCGCAGGTTCCCCTCCTCCTGCCTGCGCAGTTCGTTGACACGCTCGCGCCCCCGCCACCATGTGGTCAGCAGCACGAACAGCGCTGCGCCGATCGCCAACGGGAACCAACCGCCGCTGGCAACCTTGGTCAGGTTGGCCCCGAAGAACGCAAGGTCGACGATAAGAAAGCCGATGGCACCCATGGCAACCATCCAGATCGGCTTGCCCCAGAGCACGCGAACGACAACAAACATCAGCACCGTGTCGATCGCAAGCGTGCCGGTCACGGCGATCCCGTACGCCGAGGCAAGCGCTGACGATGAACCAAAGCCGATGACAAGTGCCACGATCGCCACGAGCAGCCCCCAATTGACGAGCGGCACGTAGATCTGGCCGATCGAGTGGCGCGACGTCTGCGCAACAACCATGCGAGGCACGAATCCAAGCTGCATCGCCTGGCGGGTAACTGAAAATGCGCCGGTGATCACGGCCTGCGAGGCGAT
>CAYNNW010000287.1:3124-3678 GCA_964398435.1 uncultured Gaiellales bacterium
CAGGTTGCAAGCACCACGAGCGGCAGCTGCCCCCAGCTCGGCGCGAGCGTATAGAAGGGGCTGGCCTTGGCATCCTGATCGTCCAGCAGCAGTACACCCTGTCCAAGGTAGTTAAGGAGTAGCGCAGGAAAGACCAGCAGGAACCAGGCCCGACGAATCGGCGATTTGCCGAAGTGCCCCATATCCGCATACAGCGCCTCGGCGCCGGTGACCGCCAGAACGACCGACCCGAGTGCAAGAAAGGCCGCTGTGCCGTGATCTGCAAAGAATGCGATCGCCCAGGTTGGGGACAGCGCCTGCAGGATCGACAGATGTCCGGCGACCTTGATTGCGCCAAGCACCCCCATCGTGGTGAACCAGACGAGCATGATCGGTCCAAACAGCTTTCCGACGACCTCTGTGCCGCGGCGTTGGATCATGAACAACCCGACGAGGATCCCCACCGTCAGTGGAACGATTGCCGGCTTCAGCGCAGGTGCCGCTATCTGTAGTCCCTCGACTGCCGAGAGCACCGAGATCGCCGGCGTGATCATGCCATCTCCGTAGAACAGGGC
>CAYNNW010000288.1:0-3674 GCA_964398435.1 uncultured Gaiellales bacterium
TGGCGTGATGATGTGATACGTCGGATTCGTCGCTCGGATGCCGTTGCCAGTGGCAAGCCTGCGGATATCCGTGGCTGGGACGAATTCACGTCGGGCCGCTATGCGCGCGGCATCAAGGCACGGGTGCGGCAGGTGCTCGAGAACGGCTGGTATGAGATTCCACGTCCGTTGGAAACGACGGCAGCAAACGGAGCATTGATCTACTGATGGCTGGGATCGCGTCGCTGCTGGACTCTGCGCTCGTTCGACTGTCGCGGGCCGGTGAGCAGCTGGTACATGTCGGGTACACCGATGATTGGAGCGTGATCACATCTGTCAGTCACGCTGCCGACGACATGATGAAGTCAGCCGCCGAAGTTGAGCGCAGCGGCCTGGGTGAATCGATCGCAGCCAGGCTGCGCGCAACGGGCAACGAACTGCAGTACGACGCAACGCTGCTGCGTGAACTCCGCGACGACCCGATGCTGTCCCGCGAGATCGAGCATCGGGCCACTGCTGGCACAGCTGAGCACATCGATCTCGCACATCGACAGGCGTGGGACGCCTGGCAGGCGCTTCTCGATCGTGGCGGCCACGAATCGATCGTCGAATCGATGGCTGGCCGCGGCACGGGAGTCTGGGACTCTGTTCGTGGCGCGCGACTGCTTCGACAACGCAATCCGCAGGAACATGCAGCTGTCAGCGAGATTCTGCGCCGCGGAGACTCGGTCCCGAACAGTGATGTTGCGATGGACTTTGTGGGTGCAAATGGACCGTTACACGCCGTTGAGCTGCGGCACGACGTTGCGAATGTTGGACCGGTGCGTGGCGTTGCCAAGACCCTCGACCAGGGTGGACTTCAGGAGTTGTTCGGTTCGCAGCTGGGCGAGCGGCTCGGTATTGCACACCTTGTTCCTGCAGCCGGTGGCATGCATGGCGGAACGACGATGATCGAGTGGGTCCCCGGCACGATTGCCGTCGACGCAGGGGTCAACTCAGCGGCTCAGCTGGAGGCGGTTCTTCGCGACGGCATCACACACGATGTCGGTGCGTTGCGATCGAGCGACGTGGCTGCGCACGCGCGGATGGAGCGGCAGCTGATCGGCGTCTTCGACTACGTGTTGGGGAACTCAGACCGTGGCAACACCAACGTGATCATCGACAAGGCCGTCGGTGGCGTTCACCTGATTGACCACGAGCGGTCAGGGCAGGCAACGCTAGAGACTGCTGACAGGCTGGTTCCCGGATTGACGTTCACCTTCCAGGGATCGCAGTTGGACTTCCGGGAGAACGGTGTGCGAACCGTGCTGCTGGATCCTGCGACCGTGGAGTACCTGAGGTCACGCATCACACCGGACGATATTCGCCAGATTCATCAGCGGGTCTTCTCGCCACGGAATCTGGCTGGCCTCGACCTCGAAATGAACCCGTTTCTGCAGAAGATCTCGTCGCGGGACGCGCTCGAGGCGATGATCGCGCGCCTGGAGCACGTGCTGGATTCGGGCCGCTACAGCATCGAGTAGCGCCGCCGCACGGCCCATGCTCGGCCTGATCGAGGGCCGACCCAGCTACCAGCCTCGCTCCTGCAACAGCCCGCCGTGTGCAGCCAGCTGCGCGATCTCGAGGCCCTCCATGGCTCCGGCAAGTCCCGTCGAGACCTCGGCGATGATCTGTGCGTCCTCGTAGTGCGTTGTCGCCCTGACGATTGCCCGTGCCCGTGACGCAGGGTCCTCGCTCTTGAAGATGCCGCTGCCGACAAAGACGCCCTCGGCGCCGAGCTGCATCATCATTGCCGCGTCGGCAGGAGTTGCAATACCGCCCGCGGTGAACGTCACGACCGGGAGTCGACCGTGCTCGGCGACCCATCGAACAAGTTCGTACGGTGCGCGAAGGTCCTTCGCCCAGGCAAACAGTTCTTCGGTTGCTGCTCCCTGCAGCTGTGCGATCTGTGAGCGGATTCGACGAAGGTGTCGGACTGCCTCAACTACATTTCCGGTACCGGCTTCGCCCTTGGTTCGGATCATTGCCGCGCCTTCGCCGATGCGGCGTAGCGCCTCGCCCAGGTCGGTTGCTCCGCAGACAAACGGAACCGTGAAGGTGTGCTTGTCGATGTGGTGGGCTTCGTCCGCGGGTGTGAGCACTTCACTCTCGTCGATGTAGTCAACCTCGAGCGACTGCAGTACCTGCGCCTCGACGAAGTGGCCGATGCGCACCTTTGCCATCACCGGAATGCTCACCGCGTTCTGGATCGCCTGGATCATCTGCGGGTCGCTCATGCGGGCAACTCCACCGTCACGACGGATGTCTGCGGGGACGCGTTCGAGCGCCATCACGGCGCACGCACCGGCCTCGGTGACGTCCATGATCACGCCACCCTTGAGCATCTCGGCCAGGCCGGTCTTGACTCGAAGCGTTCCGAACTGGGGGTCGCTCATCAGGAATCCTTCCATTACAGGGGGAACTCGGGGCTGCGTCGGCGATCCTACCGCCTGCGTGCAGTCAACAGCGGACGGCTCCGTGCCAATCTCGGCCACAACCCGCGGCGGCGATGGTCATGCGGATGTCAGGTTCGAGATGCTCGGCCGACGTCTGAGCCCCCCCACAAAGGACCATCACCACAATGTCAGTATCACCAAGCGCCGGAGTCAGCGCATTCAATGCCTCGCGCACGGGAATTCAGTCGATGCACCAGACGCGGTCGGTGCCCGATCGTGACACGGCGATCAACGCAATGAGCAACTTCTCGAAAGGTCTGCAGGCGATCGTCGATCTGTCCGACGCCCAGCCGGCCGCTGTTCCGGTCAAGGCGCTGACCGCACTCACCACGGACCTCGAAGTCCTGACCTCGATCGTCAACTCGCTGGGATCCCGAACGAGCATGCCGCTGACGGCTGAGATCGATACCCGACTCGGATCGGCGTACAGTGACGCAGGGCGCGCGGTCGAGTTGCTGTCCGCACACGCGTGACCCGGCCGGTCGCCCGGCCCGGGCGGGCCGCAGTCACCTGAACTGCCTGCACGACCCCCGATGGCCGGCGACATACTTCACATGACCTCGGCATTTGCGAGGTCCGATCACCCCCACAGCCACGGAAGGCAGATCACAACCATGCCAGTCATCTCACCTGTTGCGGCATCGCCAACGCTCAGTTCGCAGGCAGCGATCAGCGCGTTCAACTCGGCCCGCGACAACCTCAAGTCCCTTCACACGTCGGGCGTCGTCAACGACGTCAGCCTCGTGCAGCGAACCGTGTCCGACTTCGATCTCGGCGTCCAGGGTGTCGCCGAGGTTGCTCGACGAAACCCGTCGGCCGTACCGGCCAAGGCGAGTGAGTCGCTGGCCACGGACCTGCAGGCGCTCCGCGACCTGGAGTCGGCGGCGCTGGCCACCACCGGTCTGAAGATCGATTCGGTGACCGACAAGAAGCTGAACGTTGCGTACACGGACGCAGAGCGGGCAGTCAAGCTGCTGACAGCGAATCCGTTTGACGCAGTACCGGAGCCGGCCCCAACGCCAACTCCGACGCCGACACCAACCCCGGTGCCGACGCCAACTCCGACTCCCACCCCAACACCGACGCCAACCCCCACGCCGGTTCCTTCACCGAACCCAAGCAACGGCGGCTGGTAAGCAGGACACTCAGCTCTGCTGGAGGCCAGCAGCAGCCGAGCTTCGAGGGGACGTATACGTGGGG
>CAYNNW010000289.1:0-3661 GCA_964398435.1 uncultured Gaiellales bacterium
GGCGGCTTCCTTGACCGGCCGGCCAACGATCTTGTCCACCACTTCCATGCCCGTCTCCACCTCACCAAAACGGGCGTATGTCGGAGTCAGGGCGTCGCTGAGATCGCTGACCGCAATGAAGAACTGACTGCCAGCCGAGTCGGGTGATCCGGTGTTGGCCATCGACACCGTGCCGCGACCGTACGGCTTCTCGACCTTGTCGTCCTTGATCGTGTAGCCGGGGCCGCCGGTTCCTGTACCCAACGGGTCGCCACCCTGGATCACGAAGTCAGGAACGGTTCGGTGGAAGACGGTTCCGTCATAGAACTTCTGTTCGGCGAGGAAGACAAAGTTGCTCACTGCAACCGGTGCATCGTCGCCCAGCAATCGCACCACGATCTGACCAAGCTCGGTATCCAGGATTGCGCGGTAGGTCACGCCCTTTTCCAGGGCCACGGGCGGTGCATGCGAATACTGCTTGTATGTTGACCCGTCGGGCGCAGTCTCGGTCTGTGCCGTCGGCTGATCCGTCGGCGATCCCTGCTTCTGGGCCGGTCCGTCGGACGGCTTCTGCGCTGCAGTCGTTGCTGATCCCGAACGCGAACCGCCGCTCGATCGCTTGTCGGAGCTCGAGTCGGACTCGGCACACCCAGCTGCCAACGCAAGCGAGAAGACCAGCAGGAGCGTTGTGACGACGTGTCCACCAGCAGGACGGCGGAAGAGGTGTTTCAGACGAATCATGGAGCGAGCGTAGCAGCGTGGACGGGCGCGCGCCTACCTCTGGGGGGTCAAGCCGAGATCGCGAGATGCCGATACACCGACCATGTCCATGCGTGCCGTCTTTTTTGTGGCTGTCGGCCTGTTCATCTCGTTCACCGGAATGACCTGGTGGGCGATGAATGACATGAAGAAGATGTCGAAGTCCAACGGCTCGCAGTCGGGGCCGGAAGTGGTTCCGCTCGACCAGACCAATAACACCCCGCAATCAGGTCAGGACCAGTCGACCTCGAACCAGATGCCCAGCTCGGGGCAGCCTGCCGGCGGTGATCCGAATGCAGCGTCCGGCCAGCCGCAAGCTCAGTCGAGCTACGACGCCCAGTCCTACCAGTCACAGTCGAGCTCATCGCAGGGCTATCAGGTACCGTCTTCCGACGCGTCCGACTATCAGGCACAAGAGGCTGCGCGATTGGCTGAGCAGGCAGCAGCAGACAGCTCGGTGGGTGATGCCCCGCCCAACTCCGGGTCATATCAGGGCGCGGCGGGCAAGTAGCCTATTCGGCGTCGACGAACCCGACGATGTAGTCGTCGCCCGGGTCGTAGCTGCGACGGTTGACGGCGTCACTCGAGTTGCCCTCGATCGTGTGGATACGGCCGTTCTCGACCTTCTCGACGATGCCAATGTGGTCGGTCCAACGACCGGTTCCGCGCGAGCCCTTGAACAGGACGATGTCGCCCGGCTTGGGCGTGGTCGAGCCGCGCTCGTGCCAGCGGCCAGCTCGCTTTGCCCAGTCGCCGACGTTCTGGCAGAGACCGTCGCCATTGTCGTCAACGATCGGTACACCCGCCTGATTGAAGACCCATGACGTGAAAAACGAACACCAGGGAAGTGGCGAGTAGCCGCCGGTAACGGACTTCTGATACTCGGAGACGCGTCCGCCGCGGTCCTCACCGCCCTCTTCCTTGACACCTACCTCGGCGCTTGCGATCTCGACGATGCGCTTGCGAATGGAGCCTGTCTGGAAATCCGAGGCCGAGGCGCTCCCCGGTGCGTCAGTGCTGCCACCGGCTGTCGTATCGGCCGACCCGGCTCCGTTACTCCCGGACGGTCCGCTGCCCGTACTTCCCCCGGCACCGCCACGCGCACCAGCACCGCCACCAGCACCCGCTGTGCCCGAGCCGCCGCCGGCCGTGTCGCCCGACTGGCCGGCGGGCTGGAGGGATCGACCGTCGGGACCGAGGCCAAATTGTCGCAGGGTTGCAGCGTCAATACCGATGCCTGGGCCACCCAGCGCACCGCCGCCACCAAGAATGTCACCGCCACCACCGGTTCCTGCCATTCCGGAGCTCGCTGCAAGCGGTCCCAGGTTGAACGACGCCAGTGTCACCGGATCAATCGGCGTTGCGTCAGTAACGAGAATCTGTGTGGCATTTCCGCCGCCACCGCCGCCGCCCATGAGGCCGCTGCCCATCAGCGCGCCGCCCTGGCCAATGGCCGTTTGGGCGGCGCCCAGTGCAGCCTGCAGCTGTGCTGCCTGCGGGCCGCCTGCGGCGATGGCGGCCTGGGCGCTCTGCATCGTCGTGCCGAGCTGCCCCATCGTGTACGAGAGCGCGCCCTGCATCGTTGGCTGCGCAGCGCCGTAGATGGCGGACGCTGGAGCCAGCGTCAACGGCGCTCCTGTAGCTGCAACTGCGGACATGGACTGCATTCCCCTCTGTACGGAAGCTCCCGGGTCCGATTGCGACTGATCTGTTCCCGGCGTCGGAACAGATCTCGGCATGTCGCTACACGGTCATTGGAGCTTCGATGAGTCCATATTCAGGCCGAGGTGGCCAGTAGGTACTAGGTAATTCGTCGGGGATTAGTTGGCAGGACGGAAGTTGCAACGATCGATCGCCGAATCCCGAGGAAAGCTGTAGAGGGGGAACGGCGCGATATCGGCAGTCGATGCGCCACGGCCAGCGCAGCGGCTATCGAACCGTTCCGGTCTGAGCAACGGGCCATGAGGGGAATCACATGTCACTGGATATCAGCACGCTCAAGCGTGCCATCGTGCCTGCGATCGCAATCGGAGGGGCTGCGCTTGCAGGGCAGGGCTTCTACGCGGCCGGCTCGTCAGACTCCGCGCTGAGCAGGACGGATGAGATCAAGGGGATGCTGCCCGAGTTCGACGACATTGTCGGCTCGCTGCGGACCGCACGCCACATTGAATACGGGAGCGCGTTGGCCGGTGTTGGGGCAGCCGGACTCGGGGTCCTGTCGTTGGCTTCGCACGGCGGCAGGTTCGCCAAACCACTTGGCATGGCCGCGGCAGCGCTCGGTGGAATCGGTGCGTTGGGTCTTGTTGGCGGAACGCTGCTTGAGGGTCGAGCCGCTGACCGGTTGGAGACCTTCACCACGAACTACGTCGGAGCTGCGACAGGCGGTGATTCCAACGCTCCAATGGCGGCAACGCCTGCAGACGGTGGCGGTGTTGAGCCGAGCGGGTACACGCCGATTTCCGATCCGACCACTGCTGAGATGGCAGACCAGATGCGTTCACTGATCGACGTGGACGGCAGTGACGTGGTCGATGCAACGGACCTCGACTACTCAACCAGGATTCCACGGCTCAACCAGTTCACCACCATGATCGATGACGCAACCACTGGCGGAACGCGGTCGGTCGACTCAGCAATGTTTGCCACGGACTTTGCAGAACGGTGGGATAGCGACGGCTCGGGGACACTGTCGAACTCCGAAATGACGGAACTCCAGAACTACCTGGCAACCAACATGTACCCAGACATGGGTCCTGTCGCTGGGCCAGGCGGGACCGTCAGCCCGGGTGCAGCGGTCGCGCCATCAGCACAGCTCGCCGACGAGTAGCTGTTGCCCGACGCGCCCGGGTGGATTCGAACCACCGACCTGCGGATTAGAAGTGCTCGCCCCGATCATCCTGCCAGTATGATTCGACGACCGGAC
>CAYNNW010000290.1:0-1087 GCA_964398435.1 uncultured Gaiellales bacterium
CGATCGCATCCTCAAGGGCGCGTAGCTGGCAGAGCACGACGCCGACATTGGGCTCCACCCCGCGCTGCGTACGGCATTCCTCGATCCACGCCGCTGGAGGAGTGGTGCCTCGCTTGCCGTTGCATGAGGCGCAGCACGCGACTTCATTTTCGATTCGAGTTGGGCCGCCCTTGACCTTGGGAACCAGGTGGTCACGCGTCGGTCGGGCGTTGGTCTTGCTGAGGTCGTAGCCGCACCAGGTGCATGTGCCGCCGGCCAGTTCGATCAGTGCTTCGGTACGGGCCTGGGGTGAGAGCTGACGGGTCATCGGGCTACCCTATCGTGCTCATGTTCGCGAGCAGGCTGCCGGCCTCAGCCACCTTCTGATTCGGATTCCGGCGCCTCAGGTGCTTCCGGCGGTTCCGGTGGCTCTGCCGGTTCGGGTGGCTCGGGCTGCTCGACTTCATGTGAGTCATCGTCGCTTCCCGAGTTGCCACCGCCACTGCCGCCACTACCACCGCCGCCGCTGCCACCACTGCCACCGCTGCCGGTATTCGGACTGGTCCCCAAGCTTCCGCCGGGGGACCTGCCTCCGCCGCCCGATCCTCCGGAGGATCCGGTGTTCGACGAGGACGTTGGTGTGGTTCCGTCCGGTGACCGTGTTGGTGAATCATCGTCATTTTTCGGATGGCGAGTCACTGGATGCTTCCCCGGTGCATGCGGCGATCGCGCCGTCAGTCGGCGGGCATCGCCATGTCGTCGTGCCAGATCGCGGTCATCCAGTTGGGACGCATAGAACGCGTCTTCGAGATCGTCCCGAGCAGTCCGTTCGTCGGGGCCCGGCTGGGATGTTCCCCCGGATCCGGTAACAAGTTCGATCGCGGCGCGCGTTGCCTTTCGGATTGCCCGTCCTGGTGCTGTGTTCGTTTGTCCCATGGCGGTGGTGGCGCTGACAAGCGTGATCGCAATCGCCGCGACGACCCGCAGTGAGCGACGGCCGCGGCGTGCACCGCGCCTTCCTCGAGCAGTGGATCCAATCTCGGTCAGTACTGCCTGGCGCGCCGTTGCAACGTCGACTGACTGAGCGACTGCGTCAGCGTCGGAGTGG
>CAYNNW010000290.1:1097-3161 GCA_964398435.1 uncultured Gaiellales bacterium
AGCTGGGCAATCAGTGCCGCAAATTCGTGGTCCGGATCGACGATTGTCCCGTCGATCAGATCGTCGATGTATCGAACGTCGGTGCTCATGTTGCAACCTTTCGTTCGGACGTATTGGTTGACTGAAGTGTCTTCAGAGCGCGGTGCTGCATCTGACGAACATTGTCGGCAGACATTCCGAGTGTTGTTGCCACTTCGGAGCTGCTCATTCCCCCATAGAAGCGCAGCGCCAGCACCAGGCGCTGCGGTACCGGGAGTGACTTCATCCGTTCGATCAGTTCGGAATGGGCGTGCTCAACATCATCGGAAACAGCTGTGTGTATTGCGTGCTCGCCCGAGCCGGTATGAACATCGTCCAATCGCGCCCCGACAGCCTGTTCTCTGCGCCGCCCACGTTTTCGCCTGCTGCGTGCAGCCTCGATCATGGCAATCGACATGACCCACGAGGCAAACGGAGCTCCCTGCCATGTGAAGGTCGGGATCTTCTTCCAGACGACCACAAAGACGTCGTTGGCAATCTCTTCAGCGTCGGCCCGCGACCCCACCTGTGCCAACAACGTTGCATATACCCGTGAGTAGAGCGCCGAGAAGATGCCGGCAAATGCCGTTCGGTCGCCCGCGCGCGCATCCTCCACCAATCGGTGGAGATCCCCGATGTCATCGGGATGGATCTCGTCGTGTCGCGGGGTATCCGCCACCGGGTCGACTCCTGCGTCCGAACGTCTGATGAACAGCGTACATTTGCGGGGCGCTCCGTGCCCGAAAACACGGAGCGCCCCGTCGTGTATGGGGGTCAGTTACTGATTCTCTGCGGGCTCCGGTGGCTCGGGAGCCTCCACCTCGTCAGGGGTGTCCTGCTCGTCAGTTTCACGGGTATCACCCGAGTCCTCGTCGGTGTCGTCGTCGGTACCCTGGCCGCCGTCCACGTGATCGCCGCCCTCGCCGCCGTTGAGGCGGTCATCGCCGTCGTCGCCGTGCATGTCGTCGTCGCCACCTTCGCCGAAGATGTCGTCGTCGCCGTCCTCGCCGAACAGGTCGTCACTGCCGCCGTCGCCGTGCAGTTCGTCATCGCCCTGATCACCGTCGAGCATGTCGTCACCGAGGTCACCGTCGAGCATGTCGTTTCCGGCATTGCCGTGCAGCTCGTCGTTGCCGGGATTTCCGCTCATGCGGTCATTTCCGGCGCCACCTGACTCGTCGTCGTTGCCGCCGCCACCGATCAGCGTGTCGGCTCCGCCGCCGCCGAGCATCGTGTCTGCAGCTGCGCCGCCGCGAAGGACGTCGCGTCCCTTGCCGCCGGACTCGGTGTCACGACCTGCGCCGCCGACCAACTTGTCGTTGCCCTTGCCGCCCTTCAGCGAGTCGTTTCCGCGCCCGCCGATCAGAACGTCGTTTCCGCCTCGTCCGATCAGCACGTCGTTGCCGCCCAGTCCGCAGATCACGTCGCGGTGCGCGGTTCCGCGAATGACGTCGCGTCCCGATGTTCCCGTGATCGTGCAGCGTGGCTGCGCACTTGCGGGTGTTGCTGCCACCGCAAGCATGAGAGCCAGAACGGGCGTGCACAACAGTGCTCCCCGTGTGCGTGCCTTTGAATTCTTCATGTCATTCCCCTCGTCACCGTTGCCCAGATGCGTGGAGTGTGCGCCGACCGCGAGCGATTCCACTCACTCCACATCAGCTAACCGCCGGTACTAGGGCAAGTTGTGACATATGCAATTAATCTTTAACAAAACGTTTACAAAGTCACACCCGGGTGCCGGTGTCATGGCAGCACCGTGGATCGGCAGAGCAGCGATCGTCGAGGTAGTGGTGGGTGTCGATCCAACGAAGGGACGGATCGATGAGCGTGGGAACCACATACAAGGTCATGATCGCGGCAGGAATCACGGCCGCGCTGTCTGGCGGAATGATCATGGCCCACGAGCGGGTCTTCCTTGCTGCGCAGCCGCGGCAGCAGCGCATTGACCGCACCTGGCTGACCACCGCAGAGCTGATCGGAGCAGGGCTTGCGGGCACCGCGATAGGCGCGGTGGCTACGCGGGGGGCGCTTCGAAGCGGGATTCTT
>CAYNNW010000290.1:3171-3659 GCA_964398435.1 uncultured Gaiellales bacterium
GGCCGCTGCCCAATACGCCACGGCAACGGCGCGTCAGGTTCCGTTGGCCACGCCACCGTTCGGATCTAAGTTGGCACAGACCATCATTGACCTGCTGCCGATCGTTGTGCGCTCAGGTGAATCACTGCTTGCCGGAACTTTCGTCGGGGGCCTGGGCGGTGCGATGCGATTTCGTTCAGTCGGTGGAACGTTGGCGACGGCGCTTGCAGGGGGCGTGACTGCCGCAGCGGCAGGCGCGGCGATCTTCTCTGTGATCGGTGCTGACCGCTGAATCTGCGCGGCTGACCCAGGGACTAGCGGTCGAGCGTGCCCGACTGCGCCGACATGGCGATGCGCAGCTCGGTCGGTAGCATGAAGTGGACGCCCTCGTCGACCTCGTCGATTGCGCGGATGTCTGTTGTGCCTAGAGCGCGGAAGTAGTCGCACAGCCGGTTAACCAGAGACTCAGGAGCTGAGGCGCCGGATGTAATGCCAACGACTTCAACACC
>CAYNNW010000291.1:0-3631 GCA_964398435.1 uncultured Gaiellales bacterium
CAAGAATCGGCTGGTATCGCCGTGCCAGTGCGTCGTCGTCAGTGCCGTACTGGGTGTTTGGCGTCAGGTTCGTTACTGCAATCTGCGCATCCGCTGGACCGCCGGGTGCGACGCGCAGTTCAACGCTGTGTTCACCCTCAGGAAGCGCCCCAAGATTCACGCCGTATGGCGTCGCCCAGTCGTTTCGTTCCGACAGTGCCAGTACGGTCGAGTGGTACTCGCCGTCGACGTAGACGCTGATCGGAATAGATGTTGCGTCGGCCCAGTCAACACCTGCTGCCGTTGCGTTGAAGTCGACGCGCGATGTTCCGCCATCGGCATCAACGGTCAGTTCCGTCGATCCAGCCAGTTCGAGTTGCTCCGGGTCAACTGGAATCTCAACTGGCGAGACGACACCGCCGCCCCCCAGTACCCAATCAACGAAGTCCGCGCCGGTCGACTGGGCATCCCCGCGTGGCTCAAAGACCTGCCCACCGCTCGGTGTTCCGAAGTGGCTGACAACGGCATCCCAGGCACCCGTTCGCTCATTCAGCTCGTTCAGCGACTCGCGGCCCGCTCCCATGACGAAGTTGGCGGCGTAATCCAGGGCACCCAGTGCGCGGCCCGGAAGGCTGGTGAAGAAGTCGTAGAAGTCACCCACAAATCCGGTCGTGGCGTCGCGCAGCCTCTCAAGGTTGCTGCGTGTATCGGGGCGGGTGTTCTCGTGCGAGGTGTCGCTTGGCTCCTCATCTGGCAGTGGCTGACCGCTGTCGTCGAGCTGAGTGCCGTCGAATGTTGCTGTGGTGGTTTCAGCGCCGTCATCGGCATGGCGGACGTGCTCGACGGTTGCGCCATCCCAGATCAGGTCGTCAGGCGCGCCTGTTGCGTTCGAAGTGATGGTCGTTGTTGCGCTGTGCCCGTCGAATCCGCCTTCAGGATCATTAACCGTGATCGTTCGCTCGAATTCGCCGCCGCGTGGCGTGTTCTCGGTAACTGGCTCGCCGCCGGCCTCCTGAATCCAGGTCGCTTCCTCTTCAATAGTCGTCTCAACACCATCGACGGTCGAGGTCGATTCGCTGTCGTACTCCGTCGTTACCTGGATGGGCTGGCCGTGACTGTCGACCTCGGTGAGCATCGATGTCGTCCGTTCAACTGACGTGCCATCCTCAAGCGTCAGGTTCTCAACGATGTCCTGTCGGTACCCCGTAACCGCGCCGTCAGCATCTGTCAGCGCCACGCTGGTGGTCGTCTGCTCGCCGCCGTCGACCTGTTCCGTGATGCGGGTTCCCTGTTCCGTTGACGTCACGTCGCCGCTGTCGTTGACGTGCGAAATCAGAAGTGATGTCGGGCTCTCGGGTTCGCCGCCCGCGGAATCGGGTGTCACTGCAACTGTTTCGACGTAGCTGCCATCCGAGTCGAGCCTGCGTGTTGTTCGAACCGACCCGGAGCTTCCGTCGCTGCCAGTGACACCCTCTGAGTACCGGTTCAGCTCGATGCGTCCATGCCTGTATTGGCCGTGCCAGGCAGTGCCATCGTTTGGGTCGATGTATGTGTCGTGTTCGTTCCAGTACGACTGCAGGGCAGCATCGTTGAGCCCAAATGCGTCGGGCGCGTTTGGATGCGCATCGGCGTTCTCGTCCGTCAGGCCCTTCTGCCCGGTACGTTCGGCAAGTTCGCGCTGGTCTGCCAGCAACGATTCTCGTTCGTTGTCTGAGATTGCATCGAGCTCGGTGGTGTCTGCCGGATCGTCGTTGTCGGTTGCTGCCGGGTGATCTTCGATATTGCCGGCTGCCGGGGCGGTTCCCGGCGTTGAGTCGCCGTCAACGGGTGAGTCGTCGGGCGAGGGGGCATCGCCAACGGCGGCAGCGCCGTCCTTGCCCTCGCGAACGGCTGGGGGATGATCGTCATTGCCCGCCGAGGGGCCCGCCGCAGCGTCCGCGGTGGGTCCGCTCTCTGGGGCCGGCTCAGGGCTGTCGGACTTCTCCTTGGGCGCAGCATCCGACGGCGCGCCAACACCGTGTTTCGCCACGGCAGCATGAATGCTGTCCCCAATACTTCCGATCGACACCAAGGTCCCCCGTCGTCCCCCAATAGCCCAGATCCACCGTACGACGGGGCGTGAAATCGGTCAATGCGATGCCGGCTCAATCGATGCGTGGCATTTCCGGGCTGCGGGAAGGCACGAGCCACGATGCAGACCACCGCCCCCGAGCACACCAGTGATGCGCGCCTTCGCCGGGACGTTCGCCTGCTCGGGCGACTGCTGGGCGACGTGATCGTCGAACAGGCCGGGGTTCAGGCATTCGAGGCCGAGGAGCAGATCCGCAAGTGTTCGCAGATGCTGCGCGAGCGCGGAGCATCGAGTAATGGATTGAGCAGTGAGCTGCATGCCCTCGTCGAGCAGCTGGACGACCCGTCGCGGGCAGCCGTGCTGCGTTCGTTCTCGATGTATTTCCAGCTGGTCAACCTGGCCGAGCAGGTTCACCGAATCCGTCGCCGTCGCGAGCGTGAGCACGATGGAGTCCCGTCGCGGGAGTCGATCAGAGACGCCGTCGGCAGACTGCTCGATGCGGGGGTGGACGAGCGCGGAATTGGAGATGCGGCCGCGAATGTTCGGGTTGAGCTGGTACTGACTGCGCACCCGACGGAGGCCGCGAGACAGGGCGCCCTGGCGGCTCAGCTGCGCATGGCCAACCTGTTGCGGCGACTGGATGAATCCGATCTGACGCCGGCGGGGCAGGCCGGGGTCGAACGGGCTCTGCTCGAAGAGATCACCACGCTCTGGCAGAGCGACGAGGTGCGGGAACAGCGGCCACGGGTCACCGATGAGATTCGCAACGGGCTGTGGTTTTTCGAGCGCGTGTTGTTTGACGATGCGCCGCGTGTCGTGGCGACGCTTCGGGCAGCGGCACTTCTCCCGGAGGGCGGTCAGGTCCCGCTGGCGTTTGGAACGTGGATTGGTGGTGATCAGGACGGCAATCCCGCAGCTGGCCCCGAGACGATCCTTGAGGCGCTCGAACGCGCCCGCACGGTGGCGGTGCAGCGGTACCGCAGTGAGGTCCGGGAGCTGGCGGGCGCGTTGAGCGTCTCAAGTCGACTGACGCGTGTCAGCGACGAACTGCTGGACTCGAATCGCTCCGACGAGCGGCGACTGTCGCGATACGCAGCTTCGATTGGACGGCAGAACGAGGGCGAGCCGTACCGTCGCAAGCTCAGCTTCGTCTGGCAGCGCCTGGGCGAAACGTTGAGCGGTGCAGGCGGTGAAGTGGTTGCAGGCGCCGACCCGGTCGAGGCTCCGTATGGATCAGCCGATGAGTTCCTGGCTGACCTGGATCTCATCGACCGTTCGCTTCGATCCAACCGCGGCACACGGATTGCTGACGGGCGTCTGGCAGCGCTTCGACGTCGCGTCGAGATGTTCGGATTCCACGTCGCTTCGCTCGACGTTCGCTTGCACGCGCGCGATATCGCAGCGGCTCAGCCACACGTGGCCGCCAGCATGGATGCAGTAGTTGAGGCGCAGCAACGACACGGGGACGTTGCATGTCAGGCACTGGTGATCAGTGGCACGAGCTGCGCCGCTGATGTCACACGCGCCCTGGATGTTGCAGCAGCAGCCGGCGCGCAGCTGACACCGGTACCGCTGTTCGAG
>CAYNNW010000292.1:0-1370 GCA_964398435.1 uncultured Gaiellales bacterium
GTGGCTTCCATGGATCCATCGTAGTGCAGAGGCGTGCACTGGTGCGACGCACCACCGGTGCGTGCGGCTGATCCTAGGTATCCAGCACGACAATTTCGGGAGGACAGAGAACGCGCGTGTCGACGGTCGAATAGCCGATGCCTGCCGATGTGTACACGAAGCGTCCTTCGGGCAGCCGGTACAGCCCTGCGGGCCACGGCATGCTGAAACGTGGCATATACCGCGGCGAGACCCAGCGCGCCACGAAGGGCGGACGAACCTGCCCATGGTGCGTGTGGCCGGCCAGATGCAGGAACTGCGAGTGCAGCGTGCCGAGCCAGGGTTCATGTCCCAACACGATGACTGGCTCAACCGGATCGGCGTCCGCGAAGGCGGCCTCCGGGTCGGGGTTGCCGCCCCAACAGCTGTCGAGGCCCGCGACTGCAGTTCCGCCGGATATTCGAATCAGACGGTTCGTCAACACTTCAATTCCTGCACGTTCGAGCGCATTCGAGACGTACCGGGCATCGGTCCAGTGGTCATGATTGCCGAGCGTGGCTGCGATTGGTGCCTCGATCCGACCCAGTTCTTCGGCAGCCCAGTCGATGGCGCTGACGTCGTCGCCCACAAAGTCCCCAACGAGGGCGACGAGGTCGATGTCCTCGATCTGGTTGATGCGTGCCACAATCGAGGCGACGTGCTCGCGGGGGAACCAGTCGTCGCGGGCATGGATGTCGCTGACGAGCACAATGCGATTGCCCGTACGGCGCGGCAGCTGCACGGATCGTGTGACGACGTGCGTAACGTCGCGGCGCTGAAGAAGTGACGGAAACAGTGGGAATCGCATCGCCCACAGCGTACCCGTCAACGCGGGCGGCCGCACATCCAGATCCACAGCCGCGGACTCAGCTGCGGCAGCCACGATGCCAGGCGGTACCAGCGTGGTCGTGTAACGACGAGCGGTCCCTTCCCATCAGCGGCGCGCTCGACGAGCCGTGCGATCGTGTCGACATCGGTCATCAACAGCCGGCCTCGACGTCCGCGGCGGGCGAGCGCCTCGTGCTGCCATCCCTCAGTGACCAGCGGTCCGGGGCAGATTGAGACCACGCGGACACCGTGCCGTTGACGTCTGCACCAGCTCGCCAAACCCTCACCAAGTGACGTCAGGCCCGCCTTCGTCGCGCAGTACACCGATGCCTGTGGCAACGGATAGAAACCGGCGACGGACGACACGTTGACGATTGCGCCGCGCCCCGACCGGGCCTGTTCCAGCAATGGAAGCAGCGCAATCGACAGGACGGTTGGTGCGACCAGATTGAGTCGCATCATCGCGCCGGCTTCCGCGATGGCGCGGCCTGTCGCGTCCACGTTGTCGTCCACGGCCAGCTTGG
>CAYNNW010000292.1:1380-3593 GCA_964398435.1 uncultured Gaiellales bacterium
TCCGCTGCTGTCGGAACGTCGGTCAAGCTTCCAACACCGGCATTGTTGACTAGGACATCACAGTGGTCCCCGTCGGCACGAATGGCCTCGATCAGACGGTCACAGTCGACCTGCGTGCTGAGGTCGCAGGCCACGGTGATTCCATTGCCGCCGGCATCGGCAAGTGTTGTTGCGAGCTGGTCTGCTCGGCGTGCAGCAAGGATGAGGCGATCGCCCCGCTGGCCGAATCGGATTGCTGCGGCGCGGCCAATGCCACTCGATGCTCCGGTGATGACGACGGTCCTGCTCACCCGACGAGTGTGCAGTCGTGCCCGGACGCAGTCGCGCCCCGGCCGATGCAGGCCAAGTGGCCGCCGCATCAGCCCCAGAAGCGAGCGGTGGACGATCGGTTGTCGCACGCGCGGGGACAATCGGTCGGATGCCACCTGCAACCCCATACCACGCTTTCACGCGCCTGACGATGACGATCAGCGAGCCTGAGCTCGGTGATGTGACGTCTGAGCATGTGTTCGAACTGCGAAGCACTGGCGATGGTGCAGAGGTGTGGCGGTCCAGCACATTGCGTGCCCCGGGCGGCGAATGCGCCAGCGAGCCACGCTTCGTTGGCTGGCTCAGCGCACGACGGGTCATCGACTTGCTCGACGAAATCCAACGGAGCGGGATCTACGAAGCGCTTCCCGCTTTTGGCCTGGCCGGCGGCGACACACGGATCGACAGTGACAGCACGTCCGCCGCGTCACCCGAATCGGATCGCGTCAATGCGGACCAGCCATCGACGAACTACGAGCCGCCGCAGCGCCGCGAGTGGATGATTGCGCCAGCCGACGGTCCGACCGACTCTGTTCCAGGAATCCCCGCAGACACGGTGCTCCGTCCCGGGCCCGACGCCCAACAGCGGATCAGCATGGAAGTCAGCTCCAGCGATCACCGGCATGAGCTGCTCGATCATGCGCCCGTCGAGTCGGCAGTCGTAGGAGACCTGCTTGCGACTGTTCGTCGTGCCATCGAACAGGCCCAGGAGCGAGCTCTCAGCGCGTCTGGCTGAGTAATCCGAACGCGGTGACGTGCCTGCGACGTGTGCGACAGGTATCTTCATGGGTCATGGGGCAACAGCCAGAACAGCTCGGATCGATCCTTGTTGCGGCAATCCGCCACAAGGGGCCGCACATGCCGGTCGCAACTGACGAAACCTGGGACGACCTGATCGTCTGGGCGTCGTCGCGTCGGTTGTTGGGCCGAAGCATGGAGGCCAGGGGCGTCGGATTGCTCTGGGACGACCCACGTCACGTCGAGCCACTGGAACGACGCTATGACTGTGCGATCCCGATTGACGAGGAAGATGTCTCGGATGTCTCGGCTCCGGTGATGGCGTTGCGGACGATGCCCGGGGAATACATGCGTTTCGAACACACGGGGCCGTACGACGACCTGCCGTCCTTCTACGAGCGTATCCTCGGCGTGAACCTGTCGGTTACGGGGTGCACACTCGGCGCTGCTCCGATCATCGAGATGTACCGCAACTCACCCGCCGAGGTTGCCCCGGAAGATCTGCTCTGCGACATCTTCGTGCCGGTAGTTCGGATCCAGTAAGTCCACTGGACCGGGCCACCTACCAGTCGATGCGTGGTGGGCGCAGGTCGCGCGGCCGGGTTCGTCGGAGTTTCTTGACGAGTGACACCATGTCGTTCCGGTGTCGCCCACTCGTGAACGCGAGTGGCATGCGTTTCATCAGTGATCGGTATTCCCAGCCGAACTCCACGCGCTTGCGACGCTTGGGTGGCGTCTCGAGAAAACGCTCCAGCACGTCCAAGTGCTCCTCGTTGACGGCCCAGAGCATCGTTCCCTCGTACCGGCCCTGGTACCACGTCTTCCACTGAATCGGCGTGTCATCACTGCAGGTTGGTCGCCAGGAACACTGTGAACACCAGAACACTGGACTGCTCATGCGCGTGACGTTACGGTATTCGCGACCCAGCCCAATGACCTGCGCATAGTTCGTGCACTCCGGGCACGAGACTGCAATTCGAAGTTCAGTTGTCCAGGGACTGGCGCCGGTTGCTGCCACTTCCGCCAGTTCCTCGTCGGTCATCGGCAGCACTCCAACCACACCGGTGCGTGGGGCAGAAACGGCCCGGTCATTCAGCAGTGGAGCGAGCGTCGTGCCCATCCGAATCAATCTACGGAGTCAGAAATCGCAGGTCTCGGTCAAGGCG
>CAYNNW010000293.1:0-3551 GCA_964398435.1 uncultured Gaiellales bacterium
CTCGTCGACGCAATCCCGTTTAGAGACATGTGTGCGCACGCGGTGCCATATCGAGAAACGGCGCAAGGGACACTTCTCGTATACCAACGGGGAACTCTGCACGAGATCGTGCCCAACTATCCCTGATGAATGCGATTGGCTATGGCATCGCCCCCTGGCCAGCTACTGAGACGGCAGCACGTGGGCGTGATCGCATAAATCACCAGTAGTTTCACTGTACGGCCATGGCTGCCTACCGCGACGACTATCGTGAGAGGTGCCCGGAAGCATCGATATCAGGTTGACACCGATGACCTTGAGGTTACACGGTCGACAGTGCATGACGAACGGCGCGACGCCATTCGTTTACGTCGTTCTCGTAGAGAATATCGCCACAAATTGACCCGAGTACGATGTGGTCAGCCCCACACATGAACAGACCGTCGGCAACACCGGCGAATGCACTCAGTGCCACTGCCACATCCCTTCGGGATACCACACAGGTGAATTCAGGTGCAACGGAATTACACTCGGTAAGGAGTATTCTGGTGTCTTGCTGTGCCTGAACGGTGGCACGTACCACTCCCGCTGACCGTCCGCCGCCCCAGTCAATCAGAAGGTCTACTTCAGGGGTACCACCAAGCACCTCTGCAAGGCCCGAAGGGTTCACCACCCAGCTATCGTGTTCATCAGCAAATAGCCAGCGACCGTCAAGCCACATGTCTGCATTGATACATCCATACGGCTTTCCTTCGGGAAAGTCCTGAAATTCTCCGAACAGCCGGACCGACAGCGTGGAATCTGGGCTACTCATCGACTACTCCCGATTCTGGGTGTCTTCGGAGGGACGACCGTGTTCAGGGGTGACCGCGACGTCATCCCACTCAATCAGCGACTCGCCGGCGAACTGCTCCTCGTCGGGCATGCGGCGGCGGTACCACGATACGGCCAGGTCCCAGACAAGGGCACAGGCCGCGGCCGTGACGAACCAGGCGTAGAACGAGTGCAGTGTTGCGCCGATGAACGGCACGGCGCGCACCAGCCTGACCAGCAGCACCCCAACAATCACCGCCAGCCAATCCGGAACCTCGCGGCCCCAGGATCGCATCACCATGTCCCCCAACATCAGTGCACAGGCGATGTAGCCCACAGCCCCAATCATCGGAACGACGAACAGCACCACCACCGATAGCGGCGAGCCAACAATCGTGATCAGCAACAGAAATATGATCGCCGGAATTCCTGCGGCAGAGATCGGCATCCAGCGCAGCGCTCTGCCCGGCTGATTGGTGACCAGCAGGCAGACAGGCTGAATCAGCCGCTGCCCGACGAACACCATGAACACGCCCGCAATCACCAATGTCAGCGTCACCGCCAGCCAGAACTCAAGATAAAAGTGAGTCTGGCCAGTGGCAAGTCGCAGGATGTCGGCGATCAGCGACCCCATCAGGAGCTGACCGGGCTACTCACCGTCGACCGCATCATCGGTATCTACTTCCGATTCACTGGTGGGCGCGTCGTCGGCCGGCGATTCCACGACCGGCTCCTCGACTGCACCACCGTCAACCGGCAGCGCCTCCTGGCCGTCGTCCTCGCTCGAGCGCACGTCACTGTCGAGCACCCTGGCCACGCTGGCAATGCGGTGCCCTTCACGCAACCGCATTACCGACACACCCTGGGCCGCACGGCCGTAGCGCGAGATCTGATCAACCGACTGGCGGGTGATCTGACCCTCGGTGGTGATCAGCAGCAGTCCCTGGCCTTCGCGCACCGACAGTGCACAGACCAGATAGCCGCGCTGTTCCATGCCCTTCATGGCGATGACGCCCTTGGTGCCACGACCCTTGCGCGGGAACTCCTGGATCCGCGTTCGCTTGCCAAATCCACCCTCGGTGAGAATCAGCAGGTCCAGCTCGTCGCGGGCAACGTCGACCGCGATCACACGATCTCCCTCAGCCAGGTTCACGTTCATGCCGCGAACACCGCGAGTCGCACGTCCGGTCGCACGAACCGCCCCCTCGTGGAAGCGACAGGCCTGACCCTTTGCAGAGATCATCAGCAGGTCATCGTCACCCGAGGTCAGCACAACGCCGATCAGTTCGTCGTCCTCATCGATGCGAAGCGCGATGATTCCATCGGCCTTGAGCACCGTGTTGTAGGCCGCGAACTCGGTCTTCTTGACGATTCCCTTGCGGGTCGCCATCAACAGGTACTTGCCCTCGTCGTAGTTGCGGGTGCGGTAGACGGCGCAGACCGACTCGCCCTCGCGCAGCGGCAGTACGTTGACCAGTGCACGACCCTTCGACTGGCGGCTGCCCTCAGGAAGTTCGTAGACCTTGGTGCGATAGATCTTGCCGACAGAGGTTATGAACAGCACATAGTCATGCATCGATGCGGTGAACATGTGCTCGACGTAATCGCCTTCCTTCAGGTCGAATCCGGTCACACCAACTCCACCGCGGTTCTGCTGGCGGAAGACATTCATCGGGGTTCGCTTCAGGTAGCCACTGTTGGTGATCGTGATCGCCATCGGATTGTCGGCGATCATGTCTTCCAGGTCGATCTCGCCCTCACTGGCAACGATCTCCGTGCGGCGCTCATCGGCGTACTTGCTGCGAATTTCGCTGAGCTCGCCCTTGATGATTCCGAACAGCAGCGACTCGTCACGCAACACTGAGCGCAGGTACTCGATGCGCTGCATCAGCTCGTCGTACTCTGCCTTGGTCTCGTTGACGCTCAACTTCGTCAGGCGCGAGAGGCGCATGTCGAGAATGGCCTGCGCCTGGATCTCGCTCAACTTGAATTCACTGACAAGACCGTTACGAGCGGTTTCGGTATCTGCCGCCCCGCGAATGATCTCGATCACCCGATCGATGTTGTCCAGCGCAATCAGGAAACCTTCGAGCAGGTGAGCCCGCTTCTGTGCCTGATCAAGCTCCCACTTGGTGCGGCGTGTAACGACGTCGCGCTGATGCTCAACGTAGTAGTACACCAGTTCACGCAGATTGAGCAGCTTCGGCACACCGTCAACAAGTGCGATGTTGTTCACACCGAATGTGGTCTGCATCTGTGTGTGCTTGTACAGCTTGGTCAGCACAACCTTGGGAATTGCATCGCGCTTCAGTTCAACAACGATGCGCATTCCGCGCCGGTCTGATTCGTCGCGAAGACCGGTGATTTCGGGAATTGTCTTGTCGAGCGCAAGGTCGCGGATCTTTAGGACCAGCGACTGCTTGTTCACCTGATATGGAATCTCGGTGACGATGATCGCAGTCTTGCCATGCTTCAACTGCTCCATGTGTGCCTTTGCACGCACAGAGACCTTGCCTCGGCCCGTCAGATACGCGTCTCGAATGCCACCCATGCCGTAAATCGTTGCGGCGGTCGGGAAGTCTGGACCCTTGATGAACTGCATCAGGTCCTCGATCGACATTGTCTGGTTGTCGATGAATGCCGTTACTGCGTCGATGACCTCGCCCAGGTTGTGCGGCGGCATGTTGGTTGCCATGCCGACGGCAATACCGCTCGCACCATTGACCAGCAGGTTGGGGAACCGCGACGGCAGGACCAGT
>CAYNNW010000294.1:0-871 GCA_964398435.1 uncultured Gaiellales bacterium
GCAACGCCGCCCTTGACGGAGCCGTCGATGCCACTGAATTCGGTGTGAAGACTGGACTCCAGACCGCCGAGTCGGCCGTCCAGGCGCTCGGCGAGATCGTCGATTCCGCCTCGGAACGTGCCCTCGACATCAGTCATCCGGGAATCAAGCATCTGCTCGGCCGCGGCCTGGCTCGATGTCAGGTCGTCAAGACGTGTAGTGATCGAGCTGACGCCGTCGACAACCGTTGTTTCGACTGCGCTGATTCGCTCGCCAACTTCATTGACGATTCGATCGGGTGCTGCAGTAACTTCTGCACCGAGTGCATCGACGCGCTCGGTAACGCGATCGGCTGTCGAGGCCAGGTCGGTTCGAACACCTTCGATGCCGCTTCGTAGTGCATCGTCAGTGCTCTTCCAGCGCAGATCGACTCGCTCGTCGAGCTCCTCGAGCCCGTGGCGCAGCGTGATCGTTACGTCGCCGACACGGTCCGAGAGCTGACGCTCAACCTGTTCGAAGTCGCCACGAATTCCGGAGCGGATGATGCCGACATCACCGCGCAGTGCCTGCATGCCGTGGTCGACCTGGTCAACGCGGTCAACCACGTTGCCGATCTCACCGCTGATCCGATCGCTGTCGTGGCGAAGCGCATTCTGAACCTGACGCTCCACACGTTCGAGCTGCAGCGGAAGCTCTTCCTGCAGCTGCCGGATCGACGCCGTCGGAACCTCAAGCTCCTCAATCACGACCCGCTCGATCCGGTCGCCCATCGCGGGCAGCTGATCGTCGAGCTGCTGGCCGAGCGCATCTATTGCGTCGGCCGGTCCCTGCAGCGCATCGGTGACACCGTCGCGAACGAGTCGTGCGCCTTCACCTTCGGGACAGAAACCGA
>CAYNNW010000294.1:881-3540 GCA_964398435.1 uncultured Gaiellales bacterium
TGCAGCGCATCGGTGACACCGTCGCGAACGATTCGGTCGACCTGGCTGCCAACGAGTCCGCCAATCTGCTCGGGCAACAGATCACGGATGTCGTCAGCTGATTGCTGCAGCATGCGCAGTGCAGTCTGCGTGTTCGTGCGGAACTCTTCTTCGGTGTCCCACGCCCACTTGTCGTGTGCGTTCGCCGCGGGCTCGGAATCACCAGGCTGGGGAGTGCCCCACTCCTGCTGAACATCGGGGACGAATGCGTTTGACGGCGCGGGTGGCTCGGGCTGGATTCGTTCCACAATCGGCTCCACGTATGGGGCCGTTGGCTCGATCACCGCATCGACCGGGGGAGTCGGGTCCAGCATGCCTGCACCGTACTCGTCGTTCCCGTAGAGCTCGTCGAAGTCCTCGTTGGTGACTGGGAAGTCGACATCGGGCGGGTTGGCAGCATCGAGCGGCTGATACGGCTCCTCGGCGGGAGCGAGCGGTGCCGGATCACTCCACGGGCCCGCCCCGGTTGGAACGATTTCGGCGTCGAGCGGCGTCTCGCGCTGTGCGTCGAGCGTCGGCGATTCTGCGGGTGTGCCGACCTCGGGAGCGGTCGCCGCTGCCTCGGTCGTCTCCTCGGCCGGGTCCCCTTCAGGGAAGACTGACATCCGCAGCTCTTCGAGCTTTCGCGCGAGTTCCTGCTGGGCCTGTTCGGCCGCAAGTGCGACGTCATGCTCGGCGCCTGCCGGGTGCGGTTGGGTGTTGTCGTCGTTTGTGGGCGTGACTTCGTCCGACATGGTGCGTGCTCGTCCCCGGTCGCGGATTGGGCGGACGCCTCCCGACGTCCGCTTCAGACGGTTGATTTGTCGCCGAACCTGCGCAAAAACAAACATTGGTAACCGGGTTTCTGCTATGCGCAGTCGGGTAGCACGAGCGAATGAATATTGATGCTGAACACGACACCGAAGTCGACGCTGACAGCGAGGGCACGCGTGCTGCTGTGCCGCCGTCAGGAGGCGAGGACGTCGTTGGATCGTTCTCTTCTCGCGAGGCAGCGAAGGCGCTACGCAAGGCTGCGTGTGGGCAGCTGCGGCGTCATGGCGAGGTCATCGTTCCGGAACTGGACGTTGCGGCAACGATGGGGCGCCGCATGAAGGGCCTGCTCGGCCGACCCTCGCTGGCCGACGATGCGGGTTTGTGGATCGTGCCGTGTAGTTCCATCCATATGTTCTTCATGAAGTTTCCTATTGACGTTGTCTATGTCGACAAAGCAGGCGTGGTCGTACGGTGTGTTGCCAACGTGCAACCGTGGAAGACATCACGCGGCGGCAAGGGAGCACACTCGGTCTTCGAGCTTGCGGCCGGTGCAATTGCTCGTCACGGCATCAGCGAGGGTGACCAGCTGATCGTCACCGCCGTCAGCTGATCCCTCAACCAGCGGTTGAGATAGCGTGTCTCAACCGTGACAAATCAGTGAGAAGGCCATCACGGCTGGCGGCGCATTCCAGCTGGCGGTATCAGCTCAAACTGGCCGAAAATCGTCCTGCAATTCGCGGTAAATCCGGCATCGCTGAAGCAGTGGTTGAGAGGTGGAAATTCCCCGGACTTTGCTTGCAAATCTCACATTGTGATAGTTGTCGAGTTCGCTGATATGGCGTCATCGTGGAGTCCCAGCCTGACCGGCAGTCCACTCGCACAAGTGAGGTCAATCGATGACTGACAAGCGCCCTTCGATCCTGGTGGTCGACGATGAACCGGGAATCCTCGCATTCCTTGACGAGCACCTTCGAACTGACGACTTCCAGGTATACACGGCATCGTCTGTCGCCCAGGCCAAGTCCCGACTCAACGCATTCGGTCCGCAGCTGATGGTGCTCGACGTCATGCTCCCGGATGCAACCGGGTTCGATCTGTGCCGCGAGATTCGTGCGCAGGACCCCCTGTCGTCACGCATCGACCCCAACATTCCCATTCTGATGTTGTCGGCCCGTGGAGAGGACGTTGATCGAGTCCGGGGATTCGAGCGAGGGGCAGATGATTTTCTGGTCAAGCCGTTCCACTATCCCGAACTTCTGGCCCGCCTTCGAGCGCTGCTTCGCCGATCGGTCGACGTTCGTGAACGTGATGTGCTGGCGGTTGCCGGACTCAGTATTGACATCCAGACACGAGCTGTCGTGGTGAATGGTACGACCGTCGAGCTGTCTGCAAAGGAGTTTGAGCTGCTGGTCGCGTTGGCCCGCCAACCACGTCGTGTATTTGCGAAACAGGAACTGCTTCGGGATGTATGGGGATTCCGCTCGACCGGAGCCACACGAACACTTGATTCCCATGCCAGCCGACTGCGCAGGAAGTTGCGCCCCTTCGCTCAGGGGCGTGACTACGTCTCCAATGTCTGGGGCGTCGGTTACCGACTGGTGGCGCTCGAGGGATGAGGCCGGGGGTACGCAGACCTGCATCATTGACGATCCGTGCGCGCCTGATGCTGATGCTTGCGGCAGTAGTTGTTGTGGCCGTACTGCCTGCGTGGTCGATGGTCCGGGTTTCAGTAGGAACGGCCCTCGATGGCGCATCACCAGAGGCTGCGATGCAGATCAGAAGTGCGGTGATTCCGGTAGCTCTGCTCGCGTTATCGGCATGCATGTTCTCGGTCATGTGTGCCTCTGCGTGGCTTCGATCAACGATA
>CAYNNW010000295.1:0-1926 GCA_964398435.1 uncultured Gaiellales bacterium
GAGTTCGACCGGCTGCGTGCTGGCGATGCGCTCGAGCTCGAGGTCCTGCGGCCGTTCTCCCGAGTAGTGCGCGTACGCCATGCGCCGAGAGAGCGGATTTCGGGGCGAATTCAGCGCTGAGTAGCGCCGCTAGAGAGGCCCCCAACCGGGGCCTCAGTTCTTTGTAGTCGGCAAAGCGGTGCCGAATATGGCGGTTGCTATACCAACCACAGCGGACTCAACTGCCCCGCTGCTCGGCGTTCGAAATCATGCAATCGACACATCAACAAGCGAAGCGCATCACGCGCTCGGCACGACACGGCGCTGGTCGCTTGGTCTTAGCTAACGAAGTCCCATGGCCGACCCACGCAACGCGAGCGGGTAAAAGCAGTATTCGAAGCTGCCGCTGTGGCATACGAGGTGCAGCCCAAGGCTTATGTCGAGTGCATTGGGATGTTGCAGTGAAGCTGCCGTACTTGGCAGGGCGCTGCTCAGAACTGCGTCCATTCGACCGAGAGCCAATTGACCCCAACGGCGAAGCGCGACGGACGCTTGGCTGCGAAGACGCGACGAGGTCCGACGAGCTCCGCGAGAGGGCTCAGGCGGAAATAGACCCGGTGTGCGAAGAAATCGTTGTGGACCCGCGATTGCAGTGGTTTCGGTCTCGCCACCAGTGGGCGCCCTCCGAACTGTCTCTAGCGGACCCAGCGAAACTGGAGGCCTTGTCCGATTCGGAGCTTAAGCGTGTCGAGACTAACCTTGTGCCGGCAGAAGACCAGGGAAGCGGCCAGTGAGCGCGGCAGCGCAATTTTATGGTGGCATTCCCGGCGCGCTCTGTGCGCTGTTTGTGGAGGGCCAGATGCTCGGCCTAGTGCGTCGAGATGGGCGGCAGTTCAACGTCTGGCTCGTCGGCAGTCAAGGCCAACACTGCGCTGCGGCGTGCAGCAGCTATGCGCTTGCGCGGGCGTCGTTGGCTGGCCTTGTGCCGGCACAAGATTCCCCGCATCCGAGGATGCGCGAGCGCTGCGTTCCGGAGTCTGGCAGTAAGGAGATTGCGACGACTCGGGCGCTGTACTGCTCGAGCCAATAGGCGCTTGGACGTTCGAGCGCACGGGCGAGCCAACCTCAGCATGGCAGCTGCATCAGCCAAAGCTGCAGGCGGTAGCTCATGGCAAGCAGCCTTGCGCCGGCACAAGCCGCACGACGCGCCCGCGCTCGTCGAGCTCGAACGCAACAGCTTGGCCGACCTGAAGCTCGCGCAGCACGCGGTGCGTCACGAGCCGCGCAACCAATATCCAAGTGCCGCCGTCGGCGGCACGCACGTAGCCGAACCCTGCGTCAAGGTTCAGCTTGGCCACTGTGCCGGACTGCGGGCCGGCAGTTGGGAGAAGGGTTGCGTTTATGGTCGGTTAATCGTCGAGGTCGGCGGGCTTGAAGGGGGAGTTCGAGGCGCGGGGGCTCCTAGTCCCAGTCCTGCGGCTCGGGCGCGGGCGGGAACCGCACGTTCGTTGCACCTTTGGCGAGCTCGGCGCCGACGGACCACCCAATCGCGCGGCGGCGCGCCTCTACGCGGGCTTCTATCGCTTCAAACACGTCGTCGAGGGGGCGTGCTCGGCCGTCGCGGAGGTACTGCTGCCAAGCACGGTCTCCGCGGACGTGGAATGCGACCTGGTCCCGGCGCTTGGTGCGCGCGACCTGTCGAAGTACGCGCGCGAAGAACTCGGCCTCGGTTTCGCGCTGGCAAGCGTAGTGCAGCCGCTCGGCCTGGCGGCGTTTGGCGAGCGCGCGGACGTTCATCGAGCGGCACGAGTGGTGGCAGCTGCAACGCAGCTGCAGGTGGCCCACAGGGCCCAGCCCCGAGGCGGAGCGCTGGCCGTGCACAGCGTGGCGGCCCAGCGGGCCATGGCGCCGCCAGCGAGAGCGCAGTGCCTCCGGTGTGGGGAATCC
>CAYNNW010000295.1:1936-3522 GCA_964398435.1 uncultured Gaiellales bacterium
TCACGGCGCCGAAAGTTATTGCGGACCCCCTGTCGAAGTCTCAAGGGGCGAGGATTTATCGAACGGGGGATCTGGGGCGATTCCTTGAAAGCGGAGATTTGGAGCTGATCGGACGGATGGATGATCAGGTGAAGATCCGTGGTTTTCGGGTGGAGCTTGGGGAGATTGAGGGGGCGTTCACTGGCGACTCAGAACTGACGACGCGACGGCGACCGCGGCGCGCTGCGGGTCGGCGGGCTTGTGCCGGCACAAGACGGTGCCGTCGCGGAGGACCTGCCAAGTAAGGGTGTCGCCGAGCTGCATGCCCAGGGCTTTGCGAATGGAGCGCGGGATGGTGGTCGAGGCGCGCCTGGTTAGCGTGGAGGTGTGAGACATCTCTTGTGTTTTTGCAGGATTGGATGAGTAGGCGATATTTGGCTGGAGGGAGTAGTACTTGTGCCAGCACAAGGTATTCGGCGTTCTGTCGTCATCCCAGCCGACTGGCTCCGGTGCCGGCGGGAACCGTCCAGGAGCGCTGTTCTCAGGCCCAACATCAAGCAGGAGCCCCGATGTCGTCCAAGGCAGCAGCACACAGCAGCCCGTCCAAGGTGTCGAGACCTTGTGCCGGCACAAGGCTAGTCGAGGCTTCTGGCTCGCGATGGGTAGATGCTCAGACCTTCATCGTTCAGGCCGAGGACATCAGGGTCGCCACGCTCCTGTCGGGCAATCACATCCAAAACGAGCGCTAGTGCGCTCGCGCAGTCGAGAACTTCCGACCCGAATGGCAATATCAGCTCTCTTTCACTGCCTGTCCGCCCAAGCCAGCGACAAGTCGCACTCATGGATGCTCGAGACGCTGAAACGATGAAGGTGTCCTCCGTGCCGCAATAACTAGCATTGAACTCCACTGACACGGTGTCCCAGTTCTCGCATCGAATCAGGTCCAGCTCCATGGCGGTGGCGCCGTCTGCCACCCAGCTCAAGGTGGCAATCGGCCCCGACCAAGGGTCCGAGGGGTCGAACGGCACTTGGCTCGTCGCTCCAACGTCCCAATCAAGGAAGAGAAGATTGCCGGTTATGCCCGTCGCGTCGCCGTACGGCTTGGCCACGACACAAAGCGTGCTGGGCTCTCCGTTGCCCGTAGCGCGTAGAACGATAGTTTGCGTAGGAGGGGCGCTCAGAACCGCTGGCGACGAAGGGATGTGAATCGGGTTTGGCATGGTGAGGGCTGGTGATTCGCCTCGACCATGCCAAAACTCGTGGTCGTTGTGTAGAGGGTCCGGAAGTTCACACCAGTCACACTGATAGTCGATGCACAGCACACGCTCTAGAGAGGCGTCGTTGCTCGGCTCACTTTGAATCCCAAGCCCGGTGTAGACCTCGTCACGCTGATGGGCGAGGATGTCAAGTGGTTCGTCGAGGCAGCGGCCGGCGCGTGCGAAGAGGCCCACGACGCGACCCCAGCTGCCCGGCTCGAGCGCCGTGGCGGGCTGTGCGGAGCCTTCCGGCCGGCGATACTGCCAGTCGAAGTTTCGGGCGGTGTGGCCCTAGATGTGACGTTCCGATAGGTTGTTCATCCGTCCCTGATTTGGGAAGCTGGGGTTGTC
>CAYNNW010000296.1:0-3505 GCA_964398435.1 uncultured Gaiellales bacterium
CCACAACCGGAGCCACTCGATGGTCGCCACGAAGCGTCGGTTCGACCCGAACCTGCAGTCGGTGCGTATCCGTCGTGATGGACGCGTGACGAAGGCATACGTGTGCACACGATGCCTCAAGTCAGACAAGGTCGAGAAGGCCTAGCGCACTCTGCGCCTGTTCCCGTATAGCCGGGAGCCCTCTCAGGACGAACCCCAAGTCCCGCTGGCGTCAGTCGACGCTGTCGAGTCCGCCGTTGATCAGCTGGATCGTGCATCCCAGGTCGAGGGCCGCGCGCGCTGCATCAGCTCCCATGTTCCGCCCGGATGATGCCGGCACAATCGACCGCTCTGCGGCCTGCGACGCGTTTTCACACGTCACGACGCCTATGCCGATGGGGATTCGGCTCTCGAGCTGGACTGACATCAGCCCGTCGATGGTTGTTGAGCACACGTGGTCGTAGTGACTGGTATCGCCACGAATGACACACCCGATCGCAACGGCGCAGTCGACCTCGGGACCATCGATCAGCGAGGCGATCGCCACGGGAAGCTCCAGCGCGCCATTGACCTGGACGGCGATGATGTTCTCAGCGGAAACGCCACGATCCAGCAGCACCTCTACGGCACCGGCATAGAGCGCCTGCGTGATGCGCGCGTTGAATCGCGACACGGCGATTCCGACGCGAAGCGATGAAAGCCCACCCGTAGTTGAGTGGCGCGCAGTCACACCTTCCACGCTGAACGAAGCATCGCCCGGGGCGTGGTGATGGGACATCGTCGCTCCCGATCAGCTGTGCGAGCCGACGGGAGTCGGTTCGCTCGTCGACGAGGACACACCGGTACCGTTTGCCGATGGCTCAGCACCGGTCAGCGTCAGCATGTGCCCAAGGCGATCACGCTTCGTCGCAAGGTACGAGCGGTTGTCATCGGTCGGCACAACTTCAAGCGGAACACGTGCTGTCACGGTCACGCCAACGCTCTCCAGCGCCGACAGTTTCCGCGGATTGTTCGTCATCAGCTTGACCGACTTGACGCCGAGATCGCGCAGCACCTGGGCAGCGAGGTAGAACTCGCGCTCATCGTCGCCAAAACCAAGTGTCGTATTTGCGTCTACGGTGTCGAGTCCCGAGTCCTGCAGCTGATAGGCGCGCAGTTTGTTGAGCAGCCCGATGCCGCGACCTTCCTGCTCAAGATAGAGCAGCACACCTCGACCAGCACGGTCAATTTCGCGCATTGCCGTCTGCAACTGCTCACCGCAGTCACACCGACGGCTGCCAAATACGTCTCCGGTCACGCACTCACTGTGAATGCGAACGAGGACGTCCTGTCCGTCGGAGATGTCACCTCGGACCAGGGCCACGTGCTGGAGCCCGTGGACTGCGGTCTCGTAGCCATATGCCGTGAAGTCACCGGAGTCCGTCGGCAGCGTGGCAGTCGCAACACGCTCGACGAGGTGCTGGGTTCGGCGTCGGTACTCGATCATGTCGGTGATCGAAATCATCTTGATGTCGTGCTCGCGACAGAATCGCTCGAGATCGGGAACGCGCGCCATCGTGCCGTCGTCGTTCATGATCTCGCAGATCACTGCAGCGGGCTCAAGCCCGGACAGCAGCGCCATGTCGACGGAGCCCTCGGTCTGCCCTGTTCGCTCGAGCACGCCGCCTGGCTTTGCCCGAAGCGGGAAGACGTGCCCCGGCTGAATGAAGTCCTCAGCACGAGCATCCGGACGGGCCGCGACACGGATGGTGTGTGCGCGATCTGCCGCCGAGATCCCTGTTGAGACCCCCTCGGCCGCCTCGATGGATACCGTGAACGCGGTTTCGTACTGCGAACCGTTCTTGGGCGCCATCAGCTTGAACCCGAGCCGATCACACTTCTCTGGTCCCAACGTCAGGCAGATGAGCCCTCGTGCATGGGTAGCCATGAAGTTGATGTGCTCAGGGGTGCAGAACTCCGCTGCAACCGTGACATCACCCTCGTTCTCTCGATCTTCGGAGTCGACGATGACCACCATGCGTCCTGCACGGAAGTCCTCGATCGCATCCTCGATCGAAGCAAAGGGTGAACCAGCCTGGGGGGAGGGTGTTCCGCTCATTGCAGCCTTTCTCGTGGCGAGCAGCGGGAAGTGTATCGCGTTCCGCCCCCTCTCCGCGCAACTGACCCGGACTTTGGCTGCTCAGGACGGCTGAACATCGCGCAACCACGGCGTCAACAGTCGCTCGACGTATCGCGCTATGACGTCTGATTCCAGGTTGACACGGGTGCCGGCAGAACAGGAACCAAGCGTTGTCCGATGCCGGGTTTCAGGGATCAGCGACACGACGATCGAGCTGTCATCGACCTCGATGACGGTCAGGCTCACCCCGTCGATGGTGATCGATCCACGCGGAATGCAGTAGCGCGTGATCTCAGCGGGCGCATCGATGGTGACGACGAGCGAGTTGTCCTCAATACGGGTGTGCCGCACGGTGCCGACACCGTCGACATGTCCCTGAACAAGGTGGCCGCCGAGCGGATGACCGGCTGCGAGAGCAGGCTCGAGATTGACTCGGTCGCCGATGGCCAGCGCCGCCAGTGCTGTTCGCTGCCGCGTGTGCGGCATCATCTCGAAGTGCGCGTTACCACCAGGAACCAGGTCTGCTGTCAGCGTCAGACAGCACCCATTGACTGCGATTGAGTCACCCGAGCGCGCCGTGAGGTCGGCAACAGCGACCGTCAGATGCGAGTCGTCGACAGATACGACGTCGCCAATACACTGAATGATTCCGGTGAACATGCCCCCGCATTATCGCGGGAAATGTCAGGCAGCGTCGACGGCTGTACCAGAAGGATCCGGGAACACGGCGACATCTACAGTCACCGGGATCGCGTCGGCGGACTCCTCCGCCTCAAGTTCTGCACCGGCCCGATCGGCAAAGATCGCCGCGACGAAGAGCAGCACGAATGACGTGAGAGTGACGAGTGCGAGTGTGATGTCTTCCATCTGGGGGCTCCCCATCGCAAAGGCGTACGATGCAGGAGAGGTGGTACCCAGCGCTTTCGGTTTTCAATCACTACTGACGGTCGTGAGCCGGATCCGGCGGCCAGGGCGTGCGGTCAGGAAGGGGCTGGACCACGACCGTACGCAGGTCGTCACTGCCAACGCGCTCGATGTCAGCACCCGCAATCAGCCGGGCGGCCGGGTGGTCTTGCCCAAGGATCACCTGCCCGCGTGGGGCCTCGAACGGCGCAGTGAAACAGACAAGTTCATCGACGAAACCGCCGTCGAACATTGCTGTGCCGAGTGTGGGGCCAGCCTCCAGCAGCACCTGCTGAATGCCACGCCGTGCAAGCTCAGTCAGCAGCGCCCCGACGATCTGGGTCTCATCCGGATGCCGCCACACTTCGACTCCTGCACGTTCAAGCGCACCGGCCTTCGACGCAGAGGCCTGACGCGACGTGGCAACCAGGACCGGGGCCTGACGGGCCGTTGCAACAAGCAGCGAATCCAGCGGGATCTGCAGCCGCCGGTCGAGCACCACTC
>CAYNNW010000297.1:0-3495 GCA_964398435.1 uncultured Gaiellales bacterium
ACGGTGCCGGAACCGGTCTCAATGGGGTTCGGTTCCTGCAGGCGCGAACGTTGAAGATCTACGATTCAGTCCTCTTTGGATTCACGCAGAACGGACTGGACTTTCAGCCGTCGAATACCAATGCCCGCGCCATCGTGCTGCGAACGAAGATCTTCCGAACCACCGGTAACGGCGTGCTCAACGCTCCACAGGCCACGGGTAGCGGGCGCGTGGATGTGTTCCACAGCCACCTTGCCAACAACACCTGCGGTGTTGCCGTCTCGAACCACCTGGCCGACCCGGCGTTCGACTATTTCCACCGGTGTGGAACGCTGGAATCCGGGGGCGGAGCAGGTGGAGTCACCACTGCAATCAACGTCACTGATTCGGAGCTGGACTCGAACGTGATTGCGCTGTACGCCAATGGACCTGTCGCCGTGCGCGTCGGCCGAAGCGTCATTCTCAACCACTCGACGGGGCTGGCAATGCGCGACCTCGGCGGCGTCGGCGGCATCTTCACGTTCGGCAACAACATCTTTACCGCGAACGACACTGCCGGTGCGTTCACCGGATCGATCAGCCAGGTCTGACAACGCGAGACTCCGTGCGATGTGACGTTTCGCGACTGATGAGTGCGGCCTCGGCGGTCGCAGCATCTGCGCTGATTGCTGCGTGTGGCGCGAACGGCTCATCCGGCACTGAGCGTGCTGCGCAGGTATTGTGGGTCGACGGCCAATCCGTGGTTGCAACGACCGTCGATGGCCGCCGCACGGCAACGTTCACGCTTCCCAATACCGGCCCTGATTCCGTTGCCTGGTCGCACCAGCGATCGCTCGTTGCGGCAATCGATGCACGAGGCGACGTTACGGTCAGGCGTGTGCACCGCCGTACTGGTTCGCCGCGCACCGCAACGCGCATTCGTGGCAGGAATGCGATCCGTATTGCGGGCCTGCACAGTTCCGCCGTCGTGCTACAGCGGCGTGCTGACAGCCGAAACGCATCAACGCTACTCGTTGCCGATCCCAGCACGGGTGCGCCCATTCCCCAATATGGAGTGAACTCGGCGCCAGTTTCCGCAAGCACTGCACAGCTGAGTCCCGATGCCACATCCCTTGCGTATGTCACCGGTTCGTCACTTGTGATTGCGCCGGCACGCGGGCGCTCGACGTCATTCGAGCTGAGCGGAGTGCACCGCGCCGTCAGCATTGTCTGGTCTCCCGACGGCGACTACGTTCTCCTGCTCGCTGAACGGACAGCAATTGGACACGAGGCTCCGCAGCGCACGGTACTCCTTCTGGATCGGCCCGCTTCCGAGGTCGTTCCTGTGACTGGGGTCAGCGACGATTCCTCACTGTCACAACTCAGCTGGTCACCGCACGGCGCATCGATCGTGATGCGCAGGCGCTTGGATACGGTCTGGATCGATCCAGGGTCGCTCGACGAACCGGCTCGTACGGTCATTCGCGGCACGCCGCGTGGGTGGGCAGACGAATCTGATCTTGTTGTCTCCGCCGGGAAACGAATACGCGTCGTGTCGATTCCTGGCAACCGTGCAACGCCCCTGCGAGCGCCAACAACTACGGCTCGCTGTTGCGTTTTCTCCGGCTAGGCCGCCGATGCGTGCGCAATACGCGGCCACTGCCGACGCGCACGAGTATGGATCGCACGTGGCTACGGCCCGCTTGCGCCGCTGCTGACAGTCGCTGAGTTCGCCGCGCTCGAATAGCGGTCTCGCCAGGTCGTTACACCTGGAACTGCTGCACTGGCGACGTCATGGTCATTGCCGGTGACGATACTGGCTGCGACATTGGCACGACTGGCGGAGTTGTGGCCATCGACGCACCGTTGCTCGCCTGGAGCAGCGCAGACAACTGTTGCAGTGTCTGCATGATGGCATTCAGAGATGAGATTACGCTGGTCATCGAGGAAGCATTTGCTCCCATCGCCCCACCGATTGGCGGCGTATTTGTTGGCGGCGTTGCTACCGGCGGTACCGGGAACTGGCCTGCGCCTTTGAAGCCGCGATGGTTTCGCCCCTTGTGCCAGTGACAGTGTCCACCACGTCCACGTCGAAGCCGTGGCGGTGCGTCAGGATTGTTTCGGTGCCCGTTGCCGCCGCGGCCTGCGCCGCCGCCTCGACGCCGATGTTCAGCGCCAGCACCAGTGACTGTTCCCGTAACCATGATTGCCCCCGTTGTCATGTTGATTCGTGTCATTTCCCGTGACGAATCAACTACCCGCATCCAGAAAACCACGAGTTTGGGATTCCGGCAACCGACTGTCAGCAACACGTATCAACATCGGGTGGGGTTCCGCACCCGCCGGTGACGCACCGTTTGTTGCCTGAAGCAGCGCGGACAACATGTACGCCCAATTGTCCATGCATGGCGGACATGCCCACATTGACGGCTGGTTAGCACCGATCGGGGCCGGAGGAGGCAATGGACCACTCGGTCCGGATCCGGGAATAACTCCGGGCAGAGGATACCCTGGAGTTCGGCTCATTCGATCGTCCGTCCAGTATCTACCCAACCCCTTCGTGTTGCGTCCCCCATGTGTGTGAGGGGGCGTATCCGCCCGATGATGATGCACCGGCGGTGCGCCAGGATTGTTTCGGTGCCCGTTGCCGCTGCGACCTGCGCCGCCGCCTCGACGCGCATGTTCAGCGCCAGCACCAGTGACTGTTCCCGTAACCATGATTGCCCCCGTCTTCATGTTGATTCGCGCTATCGCCCGTAACGAATCAACGTCCCATACTCAGCGAACCACGCAATTCACATTTCTGCAAATCGCTATCAGCAACACGAGTCAACATCGGGTGATGCAGCCGGCTGGACAGCCGACGGAATGCAACAACTTTCCCCCTGCCATGCCTCCAGGCCCTCGCGAACTGCAAGCGCAGCAATAACGAGTGCAGCACCGGGGTCGAGCCACCACATACCGAACAGCGCGTTGGCCACCAGCCCCACCAACAATGCGGCAGCCATGTAGGCACAGAGAATGTTCTGTGCCCCCTCGCCCGTTGTGGCGACTGATCCCATTCGCCGACCAATCCGCTGCTTCGCCCGGCCGAGCAGCGGCATCGAAATCAGGCTGGCCACGGCCAGTCCGATACCGACATAGCTGACGTCTGGACGATGGCTTCCGATCAGATCGCGGAGTGCTTCAAATGCAATGTACGGCGCCAGAATGAAGAATTGAATCGCAACCAATCGTTGCGCACGAAGCTCTGCGGCGTGTGAGGTTGTGCGGCTACCGCTGAACCGCCAGACGATGACCAGGCTGGCGAATCCTTCGATGACGGAATCGATGCCAAATCCAAGCAGGGCAATCGATCCGGCCACGATGCCACTCCCGATGCCCACAATTCCTTCGGCGGAGATCAGCAGCAGACTGAACCACGAGAGCAGCCGGGCGCGCCGGGCAAGCGCCAACCACTCCTCGCGGCTGATCGCCGCCTCGGTCATTCCGCCAATCGTCGTCTGATCGTTGTGCATCCTGGTGTATTCCCCTGTA
>CAYNNW010000298.1:0-3479 GCA_964398435.1 uncultured Gaiellales bacterium
ATCACCTACCGTCTTGCCGACAGCCTGCCGGCCGAAGTCGTCGCCCGGCTCGATGCAACCTGCCCGCTCGATGACCAGGAAAGCCGTCGCCGCGTTCCCGTGCTGCGATGGGCAATGGGGTTGGCGATGAGCTGGTACTTCCATCACAGATGGAGTACATGTCAGCTGCACGCCCCGACAGGGTCGAGACCATGCTGCTCGGCAACGGCACGGTGCCATGGGTACACGCCAATGTTGACGAGGGCGACCTTGCCCGTTTTCATGAAGCCGAGGCACGCATCGCTGACGAGGTTGCACCAGTACGTGGTGGGTAACGCCACACAGCGTGCGCTCCAACGAGTGGATTCACCATCTGCGTCGCTCGAATATCTACGCAGGCTCCTGCGATGGCCAGGGCGACACTTCGATCCCATGACGTACGGACCACCATTTCGTCGATGACGCCCTCGAGTGCGTTGTGCGCTGCTTCGTCAAGTGTCCTGCCCACTGCAGCCACGACGATATGGCCCGCCGGCGTGGTGGCGACGGGCCATCGTGGTGGAGGCCCAGATTCAATGTCAACGGTCAGCTGGACGCGAGTCATCGCGCACTCGATAGCCATGCCACCCACCTCACCGTCACCCTGAGCTGCATGACCGTCTCCGAACGAGAGGTGAGCGCCTTCACACAGCACCGGAAGTCGCAAGACAGTCCCCGCTACGAATTCCCGACAGTCGAGGTTACCGCCCCCCCGGTGTGGCTCAAATCCATTGAGGCGCCCTGCGGCGGGGGCAACCCCAAGCGTCCCGAGAAATGGCCGAATCGGAACCGATACACCGAGGTCTTCGCACAACGCCACGGATTGATCCGAATCAATATTCCAGGAGATCAGTCTGAGATCACAATTGTCGATTCCCAAGCGCCGTCCTGGTTCGCTGGCAGGGCCACCGGCCCAGGTAAAACCGGTGTCCGCAGGGACAATCTGGTCGATGCTGACCCGGAGGACCATCCCGGGGTGGGCACCGCGTACTGCAATGGGACCGACGAGGCACGGCCCGGCAGCAAGGCTCGAGTCCAGGGGTTTGAGTCGTGGGATCACGGTCGTCTCGTCAACCGGCGGATCGAGCCTCCAACTGACGTCCAGCGTTGAGGCGATGACCCTGTCACCCGGATCGATGGTCAGAACCGGGGGAATCGTGGGGTCGAATGGTCCATGGACCGTATCCGGGCGGGGATCGAGGCGGTGAGACGTGCTCATGCGTTGACGATAGCAGCGCGGTCATATCGGTAGCATGCTTGCCTGTGACGGTTGAATCAGACACCAGTATCGACGAGTCGCGCATCGAACGGGATGTGCCCCTGGGACCGATGACGACCATGGGTGTCGGCGGGCCGGCCGACCTGCTCTATCGAGCCCAGAGCGTTGATGATCTCGTTGCGGCTGTCGACTGGGCTCGTGGCTCCGGCCGGGACTGGTTTGTGCTGGGTTCAGGAGCGAACCTCGTCTTCGGCGATGGCGGATTTCGTGGTGTCGTGATCCGCAATGAATCAGATCGGGTCACTGTGTCGGGTGACACGATCACTGCCGAGTCAGGTGCGATCGTTGCTGACCTGATCGAGATCGCCGAGGAGTGTGGGCTGTCAGGACTGGAGCACTTTGTTGGCATTCCGTCGACGGTCGGCGGTGCGCTGTGGCAGAACCTCCACTTCCTTGCGCCGGATCGTGCATCCACCGTCTACATCGAATCTGTGCTCGAATCGGCACGTGTGCTGACAGATACGGGCACGGTGACGACCGTCGATCGAGCCTGGTTCGAGTTCGGCTACGACACGAGCAGGCTGCAGGGCACCGGACACATCCTTCTCGATGCCACATTTCGGCTGAAGCCTTCGCCAGCGGAGGCGATCCGTCAGGTGATGTGGGCGAACGCCGCCTGGCGCGCAGAGAAGCATCCTCCTGGTGCAACCCGCTGCAGTGCAGGCTCGATCTTTCAGAAGATCGAGGGACACGGAGCCGGTCGATTGATCGATCATGCCGGACTCAAAGGGCACCGCGTTGGCGGGATGCAGATCAGCCCGGTGCACGCCAACTTCATCGTGAATACAGGATCCGGAACTGCCAGCGATCTGCTGCAGCTGATTGACGTTGCCCAATCCGCAGTGCGCGCTGAATTCGGGCTCGAATTAACGCCCGAGATCAGCCTCGTAGGCGAATTCTGATCGTGCTAGACCCGCCCGTTGACCTGGGCGAACTTCAGCGTGATCGGGAGCATGGCGAATCCGATGGCTGCTCCAGCAGCAGCCTGCAGCAGCGGTGAGGATCCGGGCCTGAATGCCCCGCGATGGACCGCCAGCGCGGCCAGGCCAGCTGCAGCGGCTCCGGTCAGTACGGGAAGCGGGTCCACAACCTTGGAGATCGTTCCCCGAGCATGCAGATACTCTGCTCCTGCAACGAATGCCCCGAGTCCCGCCACTCCGCCAAGTACGTGCGCTGAACTGATCATCTGCTGGCTCCCCTCGCAGCCGTCACACCCTCAGGTGCTGACAACGTGCGTGCCAGCTCCTCCCTGACTGTCGGGAGCTGAGGGTGGTGCTGTTTCAGCGAGGATGCACCACGGCTCGCTACCGAACGGATCGCCGGTAACGGCCCAGGCGCGCGAACGCGATCCACCACATACCTGACGATACGCACAGTCACCGCATGGCCCGTTGAATGTATCTGGCTTGCGAAGTCGTCGAAACAGGGGCGAATCCCGGTAGATCGTCCCAATGTCGGTCTCACCGACATCGCCCGCCTTGACGGGGAGAAAGCCTGATGGGAAGACTTCACCGATGTGGCTGATGAAACAGAAGCCGCGACCCGCATTGACGTAATGCATCGGTTTGTCGATGCCGTGTTCAACCAGGAACCTGCGGTAGTGCGGCGCCTCGGTCACCTTGACCACAAACGGGACTCGCTGTTCGATCTTCCAGATCTCTTCGAACGTCTGCTCACACTCCGCCGCCGATAGAGGCTCAAGTACCGTGCCGCGTCCCACGGGGATCAGGAACATCAACTCCCACATGTCGGCGCCGATCTCCTCAACGAGGGCACCCAACTCCGCGATGTTGGGAGCGGTTTCGGCCGCGACGAGCGAATTGACCTGCATCGAGATTCCCAACTCGCGACACCAGGCAGCCGCCTGCATCGTCAGATCAAACGTACCGGGAATGCCCCGGATCCCATCGTGCCCGGCCGCTGTCGGTTGATCGATGCTGAACGCCACCTTGGCAATACCGGCATCTCGCAGGCGTTCCAGTCGTTCGCGCGTCAGCAGGGGAGTTGCGGCGGGAATCGTTGCCATTCGAATTCCCCGGCGAGTCCCGTGCGCGATCAGCTCATCCAGGTCGGGGCGTCGCAGTGGGTCGCCACCACTCAACACCATGATCGGTGAGCCCATGTCGGCGACACCGTCGATCAGGCTGAGAGCCTCGGCCGTGCTGAGTTCTCCATCGTCGTG
>CAYNNW010000299.1:0-3473 GCA_964398435.1 uncultured Gaiellales bacterium
CAATCGCCGCGGACGTCGGCACAACCACCGACACTGCACCGTCCACTGGTACGGGGGAGGCGGTAGCGGCGCCGACTCCGGGAGTCGGGACGGTGGTGCTGCTGACACTGGGCGGTGCCATTGCGCTGACAGCGGCCAGCTTCACAGCTGGAATGCTGGTTCGTGGCGTCTCGCTCGACGAATCCGTCGGAGACAACCTGCGTGGGGGGCTGCGGACGCTGCCATGGCAGGGATCGCAGCTCTCGGTCATCGGGCTTCCCGCACTGATCCCGCCGCTGCTCGGACTGATTCCGATGCGGTCGGGGACGATGGATGGTCTGGTGCTCGGCATGATCGTGACGATGGTCGGGCTGGCGGTGGTTGCGGTTCCGTGTACTGCAGTTTCCATGATTGCATTGGCAGCAACGTCGACGGGCGAACGGGAGTGGTGGCCGTGGGAGTCGATTCGCCTGTTTCGCGAGCGGGCTGGCGGTGCAATGCTCGTTGGAATCGTCGTCACTGGCGGTGGGCTGCTGTTGGGAATGATCATCGGGCTGATATCGATCATCATTCCGCCGCTGCTGATGGTGTCCTCGGTGTTTCCGCTGCTCTGGCAGGCAGTGCTCGCGGCCGCATCGGTCGTGCTTCATCGCGACCTGGGCGGCATCGAACTGGATGCAACCGTTGGGTCGGGAGGTGCCCACGACGTGGCTGCCCCGGTCGGACCTGCAGCAACTGGTAACCAGGGGATCCCCGGCGTGCGGCTGCAGCTTGCAGTGGCCGCAGGTGACGGCTGGTTCGAGCAGATCGACGTTCCGGCCGGCGAGAGGATCACCATGGAACTTGACTGCAGCGCCGGGCGAGGCTGTCTTCCGATCGTGGCGGTAACCGAACCGGGCGGCCTCCCGCGCGAGGTCGCACTCGCTCCCGGCCCGGGTGACCACCAGGCCCACGGTGTCTTCACTGCTCCGCACGGAGGACGCGTCTGGCTCCAGGTCAGTGGGGGAGCCGGCGCACTGCACCAGGTTGAGCTTCGAGTCTTTCCGGCTCGTCGCGTCGAAGCGGCATGATTGACCTGAGCGGCCCCCGGCTGTGGGCACGATGTTGCACTTCTGACACAGTCGACACGATTGCCGTGTGCTGATTGCTACGAGGATAGGCGTATGGAGGATCGGCCCACGCTTGCATCACTCATTGACCAACCGGCGTCGATGCAACCGCTGGCGCTTCCACCACGGCAACCTCCGGTCATGGCTGCTGCGGGCAGCGCGGGGCGACGGACCTGGATCCTTGCCGGTGCCACGGCGCTCGCACTCGGGGCGGCAATCGTGCTGGTGCCACCCACCGGAAACCGTGGCAAGCCCCGTGCCGATGGGGGGCGCGCACCGTCGGCGATGGTACGGGACGACGTCGATGTCGGCGCGACTGCGTCCGATCCCCCGGTCGACACCGCCCGAGAAGCCGCGGATCTCCAGGCAGGACCAGCCGACGCTGGACATGGCAGCCCGGCACCGACGCGGGGCAGCACCTCGGTTTCTGCGCACCCGCCGAAGTCCGTGCGGACCCCGGCGACGCGTACCTCTCGCTCGCGGCGGCACCCGACGCTCCAGCCCACAGCTGCGCCCCGTGGACGCCCCACCGCCCGGGCCGCGCCCCACGCTGTTACGTCCACACCGCCGCGCACGCACACCTCCGTACCTGCGCCGCAGCCGTCGCACACAGAGGCAGCAGTGGTCGATTTGACGCCGGTGGCGTGATCAATCGGGCTATGCTTGCCCATATGAGTACTTCATCCTCGTCACACCGGCCGATACCGGCCGACGATCTTGCTGCAGCTGCGCGCGACGTCGCCGCACGTGCGCGGGCGCCATATTCGGGCTTTCGGGTGGGCTGCGCGGTCGCCACTGACGCAGGGATGTTTGTTGGCTGCAACGTTGAAAACGCGTCGTACGGGCTGACAATCTGTGCAGAGCGCGCTGCGATGGTTGCAGCAGTCAGTGGGGGAGCCACAACCGTCTACCACGTCCACATCCATGTCGACGGCGACGACGGTGCACCGTGCGGGGCATGTCGACAGTTCATTGCCGAGTTCAATCCCGAGGCGCAGATCACGTTCACCTATGCGGGTGAATTGTGTACGCGTACCGCCGCTGAGCTGCTCCCGATGACCTTCCTTCCGGGCGCACTGGACGGTGCCTCGACGACGAGCTCGCAGTGATGACTGACATCAGGCGCAGTGGAATGATCGCGGTGGCTGGCAGGCCAAATGCCGGCAAGTCAACGCTGGTCAATCACCTGGTCGGTGAGCACGTTGCGATCGTGTCACCCATCGCACAGACCACTCGCCGACTGGTTCGGGCGGCGTGTACGTTCGAAGATGCCCAGCTGGTATTTGTCGATCTGCCGGGCAGTCAGAAGCCGCTTGACCGGATGACCGAGCGAATGCAGGAGGCCGTTGAGCGGTCGCTCGGCGACGTTGACGCCGTGCTCTGGGTCGTCGACATGTCGGTGCCCCTGAAGGGCGGTGAGCGGTGGATAGCTGAGCTCGTGCTGTCGTGTGGTCGACCGGTTGTGATTGCGGCAAACAAGATCGACCGGATGGATCGGGCGGCGCTGGCACAGCGGATCGGCCAGCTGGATGCCCTGATCGCACAGCGTGACTATGAGGCGATCATTCCGGTCAGCGCTGTCACGGGCGACGGCTGTTCCATTCTTGCCAGCCAACTCGCAGAGATGATGCCTGAGGGACCACAGCTGTTTCCTGCCGGCGAGATCACCGACATGCGTGACGATGAACGGATCTCCGAGCTGATCCGCGAGGCGACGCTGGCGCATCTGCGGGAGGAGCTGCCGCATGCATCGGCAGTCGAGGTGCGTGAACTCGACCACAGCGATGGCCGCCTGCAGATCGAGGCGATCATCTGGGTCGAGAACGACTCGCAGGTTGGAATCGTGGTTGGATCGCGCGGCGCCACCATTGCAGCAATTGGCACCGCAGCCCGTGCGGAGATTGCGCGCGCATTTGCCACTCGTGTGCATCTGGACCTGCGCGTCAAGAATCGCAAGCACTGGCGCAACGACGAGCGGCTGCTGGGCAACTGGGGATTGTAGTCGTGAGCGGTCTTGCCATCTCGAAGTCGCTCGAGGCGACGATTGCCGGTCCACTGCTGACTGACGACGACGTCACCCGAGCTGCCGACGCCGCATGCATTGCCCACCTCGCCGCCGTAGCTGTGGCTCCGGCGCGGGTTCCTGCAGCAGCATCGATCATCCGTGGGGTCGATACATCGCTGCAGGCGCTGGTTGGCTGGCCGTGGGGATCCGACCGTCCGGTGGCAATGATGCGGGCAACATTGCAGGCGCTCGAGGATGGTGCCAGCGGCATCAGCATTGTGCTTGACCACGGGGCCGCAGTGGCCGGTGACGTCGATGCAATTCGGGCGCAGCTGGAGGCGTGTCGTCAGCTGCTGGCACGCGAGTCGCTTGTCAGCAGC
>CAYNNW010000300.1:0-3454 GCA_964398435.1 uncultured Gaiellales bacterium
GTACATCGAGGGCGGCAATGGTCGCCTCAACTACGCGCCGAAGGTCGTCGATGCCCAGCGCCGCCGGTGGATCGCCCGTGACATCAATCTGCACGTCCGAGACTCCCACTGTTCAGCCCATCATCCTGTCGTGCCGTCGGCCGCATCGGCCTTCTGACGTGTGGTGTACGCGTTGTAGGCGGCAACGATCCGCTGAACAAGGCGATGTCGAACGACGTCGGCCTGGTCGACGCGAACGAACGAAATGTCATCGAGATCGCGCAGGATGTCACCAACGACAACCAGCCCGGACTGCTGCCCGCGTGGCAGGTCAACCTGCGTGATGTCTCCGGTGACAACCATCTTTGAGCCGAAGCCAAGACGGGTCAGGAACATCTGCATCTGTTCGGGGCTCGTATTCTGTGCCTCGTCGAGAATGACGAAGGCATCGTTCAGCGTGCGGCCACGCATGAATGCAAGCGGTGCGACCTCGATGACGCCCTGCTCCATCGCCTCCGTCAGGCGCTCGGCATCCATCATGTCGTAGAGCGCATCGAACAGTGGACGCAGATACGGGTCGACCTTCTCGAGCATCGTGCCCGGCAGAAATCCCAGCCGCTCGCCCGCCTCGACTGCTGGTCTGGTCAGAACGATGCGGCTGACGCGCCGCTCGACCAGCGCATCAACAGCCAGCGCCATCGCAAGATACGTCTTGCCCGTACCGGCAGGCCCGACTCCGAACGTGATCGTGTTCGAACGGATTGAATCGACGTACCGCTTCTGGTTTCGGGTCCGGGGGCCGACGGCCTTGCCACGATGGGTCAGCACCACGTCGCTGAACACATCTTCAACCTGGGCCGATTCCGCGTCGGCGTCGTCTGTGTCGACCACCCCGACGATCTCTGGCGTGATCCCGGTGCCGGTCGTTGCCAGGACCACGAGTTCCTGCACGATCGCCGCAGCGCGCTCGACCGAGAACGGGTCACCGGACAACGTCAACTCATTGCCGCGCAGCGACACCGTGCAGCCGGCACGCTCTGCGATTGCCTCAAGCACGTCGTCGTGCGAACCCGCAATCTCCACTGAGACGGCATCGTCGAGCTGGATGATCTCTGTACGCATCGCAGACACCCTACCGCTCGCGGTGGAAGCTAGCCCTGCAGTCGGGCACGAACGGCACCACTCAGCGTCGAGCCGTCGGCCCTGCCTGCAACCCGCGCCGTGAGTTCCTTCATCACGGGGCCCATGTCGCGCATCGACGATGCGCCGAGGCTGGTAACGACCTCGTCAACCAGCGCCGCCAACGCGTCGGCATCAAGCGGCTCGGGCAGATACGAATCAAGCCAGCCGGCCTCAGTGCGTTCGGCCGCGGCACGCTCCTCTGCACCGCCCTGATCGAATGACTCGGCCGCCTCGATTCGCCGCTTGCGCTCACGCTGCAGCACCGTAATCACTTCGTCGTCGCTCAGGTCGCGCAGCTTGGCCTTGGCTTCGACCTGGATCGCATTGGCAAACATTCGCAGTGCGGTGGTTCGCGCCGTATCCCTCGCCCGCATCGCGTCCTTGATATCGGCCTGCAGGCGATCGACTATCTCTGATGACGTACTCATGCTCATGCTTGTCCTTCGCTTGTGATGTCCGTCGGCCCTGGCTATTCGAATCCGGGAAGTCCCGCTCCAGCCATCAGGTGCCAGTGAAGATGCTGAACGCTTTGTCCGGCCTCGGCTCCGACATTTGTGATCAACCTGAACCTGCCATCGATCCCGGCGCCGCGCGCGACCTCTCGGATGAACGCCAGCATCGCAGAGCTGTCGCCGTCTTCCTCGATCCAATGTTCGAGCGAGTCGAAGTGCTCTCGCGGAAGGACGAGGATGTGATGCTCTGCCTTCGGTGCGATGTCGGCGAATGCGACGAACGATTCGTTTTCGTGGACAAATGCCGCGGGAAGTTGACCGCTGAGGATTCCACAGAAGATGCAGGAGGTGCCGCTCATGGCGGTCAGCCTACCCCAGAATCGCCTCGTCGGATCAGGCGGCCGCGGCGTCGCTCACGTCACCGTCGCTTGGTGCAGTGACCGGGCCGTCGGGATGATCGAACACCGGGTCAACCCGATTCTCGATCCAGGCGGGTACGGTAGGGAAGGTGTACGTCTCGACCGGTTCGCGGCGCCCCTTGACGTGGAGCGCTGCGACTGGCTCAACGGGGCCGAGCATCGCGTCGCTGAGGTCGTCAAACGTCGACGACGAGATCAGCACGTCACAGCCGGCCTCCTTGGTGGCGGCCTCCAGCCGGGCTGAGACATTGACCGTGTCGCCGATAGCGGTGTAGTCAAGTCGCTGCTCGTGCCCGACGTTGCCGACGATGGCCATGCCGGTATTGATTCCAATTCCGATGTACATCGCCGGAAGGCCACGCTCGACTCGGCTTTCGTTGAGGGCGGCCAGATTTTCCATCATCCTGATCGCCGTCCGGCAGGCACGGTCAGCATGGTCTTCCTGCGGGATCGGCGCGCCCCAGAATGCCATCAAGCCATCGCCCGTGAATTTGTCGAGCGTTCCCTCGGTTTCAAAGATTGCCGATGTCAGCTCGCTCATCAGCTCATTGAGCTGAACGAGCACTTCCTCTGGTTCGAGCTTCTCTGACCAGTTGGTGAAGTTGCGCACATCCAGGAACAGCACCGTGATCTTGGTCTGCTGGCCACCGAGCATGACCTCATCCTGGTGTTCTGCAAGCCCTTCGACGACCGATGCTGGCATGTATCGGGAGAATGTCTCCTTCAGATACGAACTCTTCTCGCGGTGTACCTGTTCGCTCTGGATCATGCGGAGCGCAAGCCAGGTGATCACCTGCAGTGCAACGAGGATCCCCATCAAGAGCACGGGCTTGCCAATGAACGGCGAGAGCACAACCACACCCAGCGTCGGCAGCGCGACAGTGAATGCAGTGGAGATTGGGGCGCTTCGCAGGTAGTCGACCGCAGCCCCCCGTTCAATCCATTCGAGGAATGCAACACCGAACGCCGCAACGAGCACTTCAAACAGTACTGCCATCGCAAGCCCCAGCGGCAGTGCCATGGTGCCCGTTGGACTCAGGTCAGATGCGTGCACGGTCATTGAGACTGCCCAGCCACCGAGCAGATAGAGACCTGCGTTGACGAACTCAGCGCGGCTCGGAGGGATCAGATAGCGCGAAATTCCGATGAAAATGGCCACGCAGGCAAGTGTCGGCGGCAGCACGATGGCGGCAATTACGGTCGATACACCGCCTGCCGTCAGCTCGATCTCCTGCCCGCGGAAGCTGAATTCGACCCGCAGGCGCTCGCCAAATCCGTCGATGATGCCCAGCGCCACCGTGGCCATGATGAGTTTGGCGGTGAGCTGAGGAAGTGAGAATGCCGAGATGATCGGAAGCAGAAATCCAGCTGCAATGCCGGTAAGGGCGACCGCCCCGCAGGCCAGCTGCAGGATTGTTCGAC